>CBDVCG010000123.1:0-6103 GCA_965372425.1 uncultured Anaerolineales bacterium | reverse complement strand
ATCCTGAGGAAATAGACCAAAAGAAAGAGCTTCATCACCTAGACGAGCCGCTTCTGCCCAATCTTGCCGCTGTCTGGCAAGGCTGGCTCGCTGGTAGTAGAAACACCAGGTATCCGCCTCCACCGGCCCGAAGATGACTTCCGGGGGAATATGGTTTTCTGCATCCACATCAATCAGATCGCTTCGCGAGAAGCTTGCGAGTGATCGGACCAAGCTGTTGACATTCCGCGGCAGCTCAACCCTGTCACCTTCGAGGACGTGAAAACAAGATGCTGCGGTTGGCATACTGATGATGAGTGATTTATCGAAATCGCGCTCAAATCCGATGATGGCACGCATGTATCTCCCGATTTCTGAACCAAACCTCACAAGATCTGCAGTTGATTCGGTGAGTATTTCGGCGCCGATCATAACGTCGCCTTCTTCAGGATAATAAACAAGGTTTGCCGGACCCCATATTTCATAGTCTTCGATATAGCCTCCCACGGGTAAATCCACGAAAAGAACCGTGCCAGGTTCAAGTTGAGGGGCTCGCCAGCTCAATTGAATCCAGAGCTGCTTCTGGGCTTCCCAAAAATCTCTCCAGTGCATCGCATTTAATGTGTGGGTCATGACACTGAGGCCGATTAAGAGGCTGATAATCGCTATTCGAATTTTGCCTTCCAGAAAATAGTAGATAAAGCCCACCGCTATCAGAGCGATTGCAATGGTTGCATGGAGTGAGTAGCGATCAAATCCACTATGCCAATGAATATCCCGGTTGACCAAAAGGACCGGGAACAGCGAGAAAAATAAGGAGAATAGCCCGATGATGAGACTGTCCCTTCCAAAATGGCGATCCTCAATCGTTGAAGATTTGTTCGCCTGTCCAAACTTCAGCAGCCAACTTCGATAAAGGATGAAGATCGCAAGGACGATGGCAGCAGCCAATAGGGCCGCGAGAGCCTCCCTCAAGGGAGATGTCGCGGTTGCATTGTAGAAGGGCACAAACCATCCAAAGATTGGGGCTTCCAGGAGGTCCTTTCCAGTTTCAACAAACAGGCGCAATGATGCCCGAACAGGATCATTCAGATAGTTGCCTACAACGCCGGATACGCTCGTAGCCCCTCTGGAGCTTTGGTAGATCATCCCACGCCAAATGAGGTAAGCGATGATAGCAGGGAGATAGGGCATCCAGCGGATCGTGGTGTGCCGAAGAGTCACTCTAAAGTCAGACTTGTATTTCCGGTGCGTGATGTATGCGATGAGCACAAGGCGGATACCTTCGAGCCCGATCATATATTCATATAAGAGCCAATATGAAAATCCGGCGAGAACGGCCAGGGCAGTAAAAAGGACCTGGGTCGATCGCCTTTTCGAATACAACGCTGCTACAGTAAGACCGATTGAAATGATCCCGAGCGTGTAAGTTAGTAGTTGATTTGAAAAGGTATTTGCATTTGGCTGCTGAAGAAATCCAGGGTAGATCAAAAACAGGACAGCAATAGATGTGGTAGCGAAGATACGCTTCGACCAAATCTTTCGTAATACCCAAAGGAATGCCACAGCACCGAGGATCCGTAGAGCGAGTGAGTAAACTTGCCATGCAAGAGGGTTGCTGTCGAAGAGTTTAAATGTCAGTGCATATACATAACCCACAATCGGACGATCGATCGAGAACAAGCGGATGATGCTTGAAGGTCCCAGTGTGTTTCCTGCCCAGAGCTGATACCAATCGTCTCGGTAGAATCCCAGCTCGGGCATCAGAATTCCATAGGTAAGAATCCCCACGACAATAATCAAACCAAATGTAACCAAACTTTCCCGGTGTTTACGCAACAATTGGGAGCTGCTCATGTAATCCGGGTTCCCTCCCTGTCAGATAAAACCCCATCTACATCGTATGCCATCAAACGTTCAAGTCCTCCAAATCACCCGTGGTCATAAACACCACTCGTTCCACAATATTCGTCACACGGTCACCGATGCGTTCGAGATTATGCGAACACCAGAGCAAATAGGTGGCCCGCTCTACCCCATCTGGTCTCTCCGCCATGATTTCAACCAGCTCATCAAAGATTGCTCTGTTGAGTAAATCCATCTCATCATCACGGGTAGCGACGGCGCGAGCTTTTTGAACATCTCGGGTGATGAATGAGTCCAGACCATCACGCAGCATTTCCCGAGCAAGTTGAGCCATGCGCGGCAAATCGATGAGGGGTTTTAACAACGGCTCATCCCCCATCCTGATGACCGTCTTTGCTATCCCAGAGGCATGGTCCGCCATGCGTTCCATCTCCACAACAATGCTCATCGCTGCAATCACATCTCGCAAATCACTCGCAGCCGGTTGCTGCGTCGCGATGAGCGTAAGACAAGCTTCTTCAACTTTGAAACGAAGAGCATTAATCGTCTCGTCATGATCGATAATTTGTTGAGCCTGGATCTGGTCGCGTTCCTGAAGACTCTGCATCGAATCAGCGATCGCGGTGTCAACCATGGATCCCATTTTTATGATGTCGTTTTTAACGACTGCGAATTCCCGATCATAGGTTGCTCTCAAGCTGCTCACCATGGAATCCTCCTTATTTGAAGCTCTTAGCCGACTCTCCCAGTGATGTAAGCTTCCGTTCGTTCCTCTTTCGGGCGCGTAAAAATCACACTCGTGTCATCAAATTCAACCAACTCGCCAAGCCAGAATAAACCTGTCTTCGCAGATACTCTTGCAGCTTGCTGCATGTTATGGGTCACCACGATAATAGTATAGTGTTTGACGAGTCGAGCCATCAGATTTTCGATCTCCAATGTCGCAATTGGATCGAGCGCAGAAGTGGGTTCATCCATTAATATGACCTCTGGTTCGACCGCAATCACCCTGGCAATGCACAGCCGCTGCTGCTCCCCTAAAGATAATCCAAGAGCCCCATGATCCAATCGGCCCCCGACCTCATCCCACAAAACCGCCTCTTTCAGGGATCGCTCAACGACTGCCTCCAATTCCGAGCGATTCTTCGTTAACCCTAACACTCGAGGACCAAAGGCAACATTATCGAACACAGTTTGAGGAAATGGATTTGGTTTTTGAAAGACCATCCCAACTCTGCGGCGAAGATCCACGGGGTCTAAGCCAGGCTGATAGATATCCTCGCCATCAAGGAGCACCTGACCCTCAATTCGTGTGTCGGGAATCGGGTCGTTCATCCGGTTCAGACAGCGCAAGAAAGTGGATTTCCCACAACCAGATGGTCCAATGAGAGCAGTAATTGCGAGCTTTTCGATATCAATCGAAATGGAACTCAACGCACGTACAGCGCCATAATAGAAATTCAGATCCTCGACCTTAAATTTAAGGTCATGGTTTGGTTTTTCCATGGTGTTGGATTGTACACCAGTTCGGATTAGGCCTGAACATGATTTGAGGTTCTTTCCGCAAAATCAATATGGACGCGGACGAGAAAGAAAGGGCTCCGGACCACGGAAGGCTGGATTTGCGCCGGCGATCAAACTCGTGCTCGCCTACCAGGAACAGCGGCGCCGAGACGGCGCTCCTCATCTCGCGGCACTGATGCGAGCGGGCGTTGAATTCAAGAACCGAAACCAAGCCGCATATTAACTTGAAGCCCATACGCAGTCGGTGGAAATTGAAGACCCAAGGTGGATCGCCGCCCGGCATGGCTGATCCACAACATCTGACAATATCCCTCTTTATCCTGAAATCTTAAGGATTAACTTGGGCATGGCGCCTAATCCACGTATAATTCCCGGGATGCGTTTTTCACATTCCTTCAAGGTGCTTTTCTCACGCTCACCGATTTTCCTGCTCCTCGTCTTATCGGCATGCTGCCCTTCAAATTCCTCATCAGGCGCTGACGGCTCAGTCATAGAAAATAAAGGCTCTGATACGATCGTTAATCTGGCGCTGGCATGGGCAGAATCTTACCAGAAGGTAAATCCCAATATTCGCATATCTGTCACCGGGGGCGGATCAGGTACCGGCATCGCAGCGCTCATCAATGGCACGGTTGACATCGCCAATGCCTCCAGACAGATAAAAGATCAGGAAAAAGAAAATGCCGAGGCAAATGGGATTTCACCAGTGGAGTTTGTTGTGGCTCGAGATGCAATAGCCGTCATCATCAACCGCGAAAATCCAGTCAATGAGCTCACACTTGAACAGGTTTCAGATATCTATAGCGGGAAAATCAACAACTGGCAGGAAGTTGGTGGTGATGATCGACCCATTGTTCGCTTATCACGTGAGACGAATTCAGGAACACATGTTTACTTTCTCGAGCAAGTCCTTCGACTGGGAGATAAAGAACGAGACACACTCTTCTCAACAGACACCCTCCTTCTGCCTTCGTCTGAAGGAATTACAACCGAGGTGCGTCAAAATCCAAATGCGATTGGATACGATGGTTTGGGATATGTCACGCATGAAGTTAAGATGATTGCCATCGCGAGGGATGAAGATGCGGACTACGTTCTCCCTTCGGCGGAGACGGTGAATTCGAAAGCCTATCCCATAGCCAGAGATCTTTATATGTATTCTGCGGGACAACCGACCGCAGCGATCGAGCAGTATCTTCACTGGATTATGGGACCGGATGCACAGATGATCGTAGAAGAGCTTGGCTTTGTACCCATCGTTGATTGAGGCATAATGCAAGAGAGTTCATTCTCAGAACACATCATCTCTATCGTGATCAAAGCTACGGGTTATTCTGCCATCGTATTGATGGTGATGATATTTGTTTTTCTTGTAATAGAAGGAGCCCCAACTTTAGTCAATGTGCCGCCGCAGAATCTACTTTCATTCCGCTGGTATCCAATTGAAGATCATTATGGGCTCCTGCCCTTAATTGGTGGCACGATACTTGTGACCATTGGAGCCGCACTCATTGCAGTTCCCCTGGGTTTGGCTACAGCCATATATATCGCTGAAATCGCACCCAGGGCCACGCGTGAGTTTCTAAAACCGATCGTCGAAATATTGGCTGGCTTGCCATCGGTTTTGCTCGGTTTTCTGGGCATACTCATCCTCTCCAAACTCATCTTCCAAACCATGAATGTTCCTACCGGTTTAACTGCGTTCACAGGCGCAATTCTTCTCGGAATGATGGCAGTACCCACGATTGTGAGCGTGGCTGAAGATGCCCTTGATGCTGTGCCGAAGACTTATCGCAACGCTTCTCTTGCAATGGGAGCAACAAAATGGCAGACGATCTGGAGGGTGACGCTGCCTGCTGCAAAATCTGGTGTGCTAACGGCAATCATGCTCGGAATTGGAAGGGCACTCGGGGAGACCATGACCGTCATGATGGTGACTGGCAATGCACCCATTTTCCCCACCGGCTTTAAATCTCTGTTCCAGCCTACGCGCACGATGACAGCAACCATCGCTGCCGAGATGGGAGAAGTCGCCAATGGAAGCACACATTACCAGGTGCTCTTCTTCATCGGCATCGTACTGTTTCTCATATCCCTGGCCGTAAATCTTGCTGCCGCAGGCGTTGTCTTCCGACAGAAGAAACGATCTGAGCGCATCTTGTCATAGATCGATGAGTGATGACGAACCTACTGGCTGCTGAAAAACACACACGGCGACGAAACATCACCCAGCGAATTGGATTCACGGGAATGTTTGCCGCCACTGTGGCTACGGTAATCCCCATTGTAGCCATTGTCATATACATCTTTTACCAGGGTCTTCCGGCAATCTCACGAGAATTCATCACCGGGTTCCCCAGCGACGGTATGCGATCCGGAGGGATCCTTCCTGCGATCGTAGGCACGGTTTTGCTCACTCTCGGAACCGCGCTGTTTGCCGTTCCAATTGGCGTGCTCGCCGCGATCTACCTCGCAGAATATGCCCCTGATAACCGTTGGACAAGGGCTATCAGAGTTGCCATCATCAATCTCGCCGGTGTCCCATCCGTCGTCTACGGCCTTTTTGGATTGGGTATTTTCGTGCTTTTCCTCCAATTCGGGACAAGCATCATCGCAGGTGCACTTACGTTGGCTATTATGACCGTCCCGGTGATTATAAGTACAACCGAGGAAGCACTGCGGGCTGTGCCAAACAGCTTCAGGGTTGTAAGTATCTCTTTAGGCGGGACGAAGT
>CBDVCG010000122.1:0-6114 GCA_965372425.1 uncultured Anaerolineales bacterium | reverse complement strand
CCGAGCCAGCTCCAGCTGCGCTAAGTTTTTGTCGATCTTCTCGGCGGCTTTATCTAGATTTCGCAGATATCAGAATAAAGCCGTTATCACCGGGGGTGACCGAACCGATATCCAGCTTGCCGCTTTAGAAACCTCTACCACTCTACTTATACTTACGGGAAATCTACACCCCAGCCCCTTGATCATCCAACAGGCTGAAAGCCTTGGCGTTCCCATCTTGCTCGTGAAGGACAACACCATGGAAACCGTCGAACTTGTCGAACGCGCCCACGGAAAGACGCGCCTCGGTCAACCCGACAAGTTAGATATATTCCTTCAACTCATGGAACAACATGTGGATATCAAGCGGATCTACGCAGCCATCGGTCTGAAATAGTTCCAACAAAATTAGACTGAGAGCCTACGTAGATGATTGATCCTCAAGGGGCAGCCAAATCGTAAAAGCCGTCCCTTCCTGATCATTACTGGATAACGTGATTTTCCCTTGATGACGATCTAGAATCTCCTTGCTTATCGCAAGACCAAGTCCGGTGCCAGACACCTTCATTTCCCTGCTGGCTGTGCCCCTGAAGAAGCGTTCAAAGATCTGGCTCCGTTCTGCATCGGGTATCCCCAGCCCGGTATCCTCGACAATCAGCGTAACCCATTCCTGGTCATCTCCATGTTCTTGTCGAGTGGTGATGACGATTTCACCACCGGGTGGCGTGTAATGCATGGCGTTCGTCATAAGGTTGGCGATGACTTGAGATATCATCTTCTCGTCTGCCAAAACGCTTGGAAGCTCTTCATCCATGTTGAGAGATAAATCCAAATCTCGATCTGCGTACAACTGGCAGCGATCATCCACCAGTCCCTTTGCGATCACATTGAGATTCACTTCGACCGGCTCCGGGGTGATCGTACCAGCATCCATGCGTGATATTGTCAGGAGATCTTCGATCAACGCCACCAATCTATCCGTCTCCCGGCTTAAGGTCTCCATATAGGCATCAAATCTCTCGGTTGGACCACGGCTGAGCAGATCAAGATACAGCCTGATATTACTCAATGGAGTGCGTAGTTCATGGGACACATCGGAAACGAATTGGGTCTTCAACCGATCTGCAGCTTGGGCTTGTTCCAGGGCAGCGGCGAGCTCAGCAGTACGCTCGGCCACAACGATCTGCAGTTCATCTGCGTGATCACATAAGCGTTCATAAAGAGCTGCGTTTTCAACTGCAATAGACAGTTGATCGGCCAGCAGATCTAGAATACGGACATCATCCTCCGAGAATCCCCCTAATTGAGGAGATTCAACGTTGAGCACCCCGATGACGACACCCTCTTTCATCAACGGGACCGCTATTTCAGATTGCGTGTCTGGCGATGCCTCTATGTAATCTTTATCCTTTTTTACATCCGGGACATAGACTGCCTCACCGGAGAGAACGGCGCGCCCGATGACTCCTTGAGAGAACGGATAGGTCGACGTCGTATCCACCGGAGTGCCTCTTGCCGCACCCATCACGAGGGCACCTTCGTCCACCAGGTAAATATCTACAACCGGGTATCCTAGAACATCTGCAACCTGATTCACCACCTCTTTAAGCAAAGGCTGCATCTCCAGCCGGCGGTTAACTACCTGCACAACCTGGCGAACAAGATTCATCTCAGATAACCGCCGCTCGATTTGCTGATACCGCCGTGCGTTTGAGAGCGCCAATGAAATATGCTGCGTTATCGCAACGAGGATATCGACATGCTCTGAATGAAAATATCCGGGGGCGTCGTGAAAAATTGCCATCACACCGAACATTTCTTCGTCCGATAAAATTGGAGCAGCAACCGCAGAACTGATTTCGGGGTTGGTCGAATGCCACTCCGCCTCCTCCCCCTTTTTATTGAATTCGGCAACCAGGAGCGCCTCGCGAGACTCAACAACTCTTTCGATCACGGTTGGTTCGAAAGTTTCTCTGATGGCGGTGTCAGGATCTGCACCAGAGTCGCGGGTTTTTATGATCGTGGCATAGTCCTGAAGGCTCCGGCCCTCACGATCCATAAGCGAGATCACGCCTGACTTTGCGTATAAGTTCTCAACCGTCAAAGCCAGAGCACGGTTCAAGATAACATCGGCATCAAGCGTAATGGCCAACTCCTGAGCTAAATCATAGAGCAATTCCACATGACTGCGTTCTTCCACAATGCTCTGGAAGAGGTTTGCATTCTCTATCATGATGGCAGCTTGATCCGCGAAAAGACCCATAACGCGCAGTTCTGCATCATCAAAGTCATGGGGTTCGTCAAGCGCAACATTCATCACTCCCACGACTTTTTTGCGAATCTTCAAGGGGATGCCAACTATGGCTCCGCCCCAGTGCCAGTCCTTGAATAATGGATGATCATCCACGTGTGAAACAACTATCCGCTCTCCAGAGTGTGCTACTGAATAGGTAAGCCCGCCTTCTCTGGGTTGAATAAATGGCTCTCCATGGCCTTCTTCCGACCAGTGAGCCGCACCAAACCTAAGATATACACCATCAAACAAGAAGATATGAATATCGTCTGCCCTTACCAGATCAAGCGTAAACGCTGCAATCGAAGAAAGAACAGTCTCAAGATCGAGATTAGAAGTGATGCTTAGACTTGCTTTTCGAAGCGCTTCCATCTCATCGCTGCGCATCTGAGATTCCTCAAGCGCACGCATTTTGACCAACGCAAACGCAACCTGAGCAGCTGCCTGTTTGCAAACCGCGATCTCATTCGGGGTGAAGTGGTGGTGTGCTGCAAATCCTAAAAGTGCTGCGCCAATCCGAGTCTCCCCAACAATCAAAGGAAGAGCGAGCATGGATTTTGCAGGCAAGATTGCAGCTATTTGAGGATCGATATGAGGTGTGTCGTGTACGTCATCGATGGCAAGCACATCTCCCCCCTCAAGTACGGCTTGTATGAGCGTTCTCCCGCGAGACTCCGGAGGGATCTTAGCGAATTTCTCCTCTACTTCTCTTTCATGTGATGCGGGAACGACCATCCCTCGACGATCATCCCACAATGCAATCTGGCATCGGTCTGCATCGATAATGCTTCCCATGTGCGATGAAACTGCAGCGACGAGAGATTTTAAATCGGTAGCCTGCATAGCAGCATGTGTTAAATCATTCAACCGAGACATCTGCACAGCATGTGCCCCAATTTCATGAAGAAGGTTAGCTTTTTCTATCTCTATCGCCGCTTGATGCGCGAACAGACCCAGCGCATCGACATCGTCCGTATTGAATTCAGGATCACTCCTGTCGCGGAGAACATGGATCACACCCCTTATTTCGTCTTGATGGATCATTGGCACACTCAACAACTGACGATCGGCAGCCTCCTCTGCAAAGTCGGCGTCGAGGAGATGCCAGGAAGCATAATCACTCAGGTTGAGAGGCTCGCCTGATTGTGCAACAAAACCACCCGCGCCTGCTCCATAAGCCTGGGTAGTGTCGGTGTGATTACTAACCGTTCGGAAACCCTGAAGAAAGCGAACCCGCCCTATTTCTGGTTCACAGATATCCATCCAGCCTGCAACACCCGCAAGAAGCTCTACGGCTTGTCGAAGGGTGTCCCTAAGCGCCTTATTAGTTGCTGGGCTGTTGTAAATGTGATCGAATTTAACCAGGCCCATTTCTTGACTTGTCATCAACCTGATTCACCATCCGGTAATGATTTACCTTCTGTCCAAATTCTGATTCTGTTTTTCAGTGTCTGGCCCGTCCAAAGATTGATATCCTTGATGGTCCGGGAGGTTCCGAACCATACTATACACTTTTTATGGTTCGATTTGGTTCTATTTTAAATCCATGATGTTGTTTTTCCGTACCTGTATAGATGTAATTTTATCGATCTACGGGTGGTCTATTGAAAAAAACGCGATGGTCGCGTTCAATTCGATTATACTCTTTTTATAAGTCCCAACACTTGCGACTCTACAGCAAACCTTCCTCCGCAAGTTTTACATGACGAGGAGTTCTCACATGAAGCTTGATTATTTCGGGGCTCAGGAACGGCTCTCCACTTCTCTTGGCAATGTTAATATCTGGCGCTTGAGGGCATTGGAAGAGGCCGGTCTATGTAAACTGGAGACCTTGCCATATTCTATTCGAGCTCTACTCGAATCCGTTCTAAGACAAGCGAACATGCCCGGTTTCAACGAAGAAGACATCGTTCAATTGGCCTCCTGGAAACCAAATAATGGGTCCCGATCAGACGTCCCTTACCTGCCAGCTCGCGTCATCATGCAGGACTTCACCGGTGTACCTGCCGTCGTGGATCTCGCAGCGATGCGCTCTGCACTTTCTCGAGCAGGAGCTGACCCAGGTCTGATCAATCCTGTTGTGCCCGTGGATCTTGTCATCGATCACTCTGTACAGGTCGACTTCTTCGCTTCCCCCGAAGCCCTCCAGCGGAACGCAGAGATCGAGTTCCAACGGAACCAGGAACGATATGAGTTTCTACGGTGGGGTCAGGATGCTTTTGACAATTTCAGAGTGGTTCCCCCGGCTACCGGCATCGTCCACCAGGTGAATCTCGAATATCTCGCCCAAGTCGTAATCGTGCAGGAGAAGGACGATGATCTATTTGCCTTTCCCGATTCTTTAGTCGGCACCGATTCACATACAACCATGATCAACGGTCTCGGTGTCCTTGGCTGGGGAGTGGGCGGCATTGAAGCAGAAGCTGCAATCCTGGGCCAACCCATGATCATGCCGGCTCCGGACGTAGTCGGATTTCGACTTACAGGTCATCTCTCAGAAGGTATTACGGCGACCGATCTGGTTTTAACTGTCACCGAGAAGCTGCGCCGACATGGTGTAGTGGGTAAGTTTGTGGAGTTCTTCGGTCCAGGGTTAAGTGAGATGTCGCTTCCTGATCGAGCAACCGTGGCGAACATGGCGCCGGAATATGGGGCAACGGTAGGGTATTTCCCGGTTGACGATGTGACGCTGCGTTATCTTCGGTTCTCAGGTAGAGATTCGAGCCTCGTAGATCTCGTCGAGAGCTACTACAAGACACAAGGACTCTTCCGGACACAAACCTCACCCGAGCCAGTCTACTCCGATACGCTTGAGCTCGATCTGTCCACAGTTGAGACCAGCCTCGCGGGTCCGCGCAGACCCCAGGATCGCATTGTGCTGACCGAGATGAAATCGGCATTCCAGGATCAGCTTCGAAAATCTACAAAGGAAGGTGGTTTCGGGCTCACAAGTGAGGAAATCGAAAAAAAGACGCTCATACACAGTGATCATGAGACTTTTACCGTAGGACATGGCATGGTTGTGATTGCCGCAATTACCTCTTGTACCAATACATCCAATCCTGATGTCATGATCACCGCCGGGATCCTGGCTCAAAAAGCTGTTGAACGTGGATTACAAGTGCAACCCTATGTAAAAACAAGCCTGGCGCCTGGATCTCGAGTCGTGACCGATTACCTTCAAGCAGGAGGCCTTCTTGAACCGCTGGCCGAGCTTGGGTTTAACATTGTTGGCTACGGCTGCACAACGTGCATAGGAAATAGTGGACCATTGCCCGGAGAAGTGATAAAAGCGATAAGCGAAGCTGATCTTGTCTCTGCGGCTGTGCTCTCGGGGAATCGCAATTTTGAGGGTCGCATCAATCCCCACGTCAGGGCAAATTACCTCGCCTCTCCACCCTTGGTCGTCGCCTACGCGATCGCCGGGCGAGCGAATATCGATTTTCAGGCTGAGCCTCTCGGAAATGACAGAGCAGGAAATGCGGTTTATCTCAGGGATATTTGGCCGACGAGCAGGGAGGTCGAAAAAATACTCGAGCAAGCGCTTACCCCCGAACTATTCCAGGCACGATATGAGAATGTTTTCGAGGGGAACGAAAGCTGGAATGCCATCCCTGTTTCAGGTGGAGAACTCTATGATTGGAGGCCGGAGTCAAGCTACATTCAAGAGCCGCCATTTTTTGAGAATCTCAAACCCGAGTTATCTCCGATTACGAATATCACCGGTGCACGTGTTCTGGTCTTACTTGGTGACTCGGTGACGACCGATCACATTTCACCTGCCGGAGCCATTCCAGCAGACGAACCTGCCGGAAAGTATCTCATCCAACATGGTGTTCAGC
>CBDVCG010000121.1:0-6120 GCA_965372425.1 uncultured Anaerolineales bacterium | reverse complement strand
CAGGGGATCAAGCTTAGTTGGCATTACGAATCACCTTGGCAGATTGAATAGGCGTATTACGGTTTTGAGCTGAGCAGCGAGAAGACCTAGTCTTTGTTTACGTCGGAAAACTGTGTATTCCAACTACGAATTGCTTCGTAATTCTCCTAAGCTCCTTAGAGCCACTATGGAGCATCAGCGACATAGCCATCCGCCTCCGGCGAGTGTGAGGCGCTCGCAAGGTGTCTTGAATCTTATCAAACAGCCTCGGAGCCATTTCCAGGAAATCGCTGTTTGCCAAGTGCTCTCTTCATGATAAAGACCAATACCCAGGGCATAATTCCCACCAAGACTATGAACTGGGGGCCTCCCAGCAAGGGGAATGTTGCTGCATTGGCTACGTTCGTCGCAGCATGAAACACCATTACCAGGAATACACTCTGTGTGTTGTTGTATAGCCACGTGTAAAGGTAAGTCAGCCCGATAAGGGACATGGTGTTTCCCGCAAGGCCAAATATAACGGTAGCAACCATTGCAGCAGGGTGCACATCCACCATAACCATCAAGATGCTGTACGCGGTGATCGGGTAATGCCAGATAGCCCAGTTCAATCCATTCGCCAGATGTAGCGCTCACCACCAGACCGTGATTTCTGCTTGGGGAGAAGAAACCCTCGCCAACCAGGCTCCTCACCGAGACCACTTGTTAGGAGCTGCATCAGGAATAGTGGAAGAATGTATGGTATGAATGCGAGCAGGCTATTGTTGGCTTGCCTCGAGATGCCCGTAAACATGGCCAAGCCAGCTGGAACGAATGCCAGCAGTAAAGCAATACTGAAGGCCGTCAGATACCATCGAATACCGATTTTCCATTTCTTCATCCGAGCCCAAAGCTCGTTGATACCAACCTTTCCTCCATCAAGACTTGTGCTTACCAGTGCCCCGACTAGTGGCCCATAAACTGCTAAGCTGAAGGCGACCGAAACAACAAGATGTCGTGCATCGGCGAAACCATTCTGGACGAGCAGCGGGATATTGTCTATGGTCGGTAAGAGATACCCTTGTCTGGTCGCAATGATCATGGATGGCACCCAGAGAATCCATGTAATCCCGTAGGCCAGAATAAGGTAGATGGCTATCGGGTGACGGCGGAACCGTTCGATGGTTTGACTGTTCATCAGATCTATTCCTCTCTATCAAGAATCTCAGGAAGACCAACTGCTTAACTGAATGAGCTGCCTGGCATCTGGTTCTATAGATACGGTTCTTACCCACTCCCAAATGGAATGAGACTCCAAGCATCATATATGCAGTATCCCGGATACTCCATATATTATGGATATTGTATCCGGGACACTAATCTTCCAACAGCACAAACAGGCATGTACGATCCACGCTATTTCTTTCGAGCGTAGACCCCTGAACGTCCAGCTCAGGAATTCAGGAAATCGTCAAGCGCCTCGCGGGAAATGCGCAGGGAATTCCCGATTTTCTTGGCCTTAATCTGCCCATCATCGATAGCTGCGACGACATCCTCTTCCGACACTTTCAAATAGGCTGCGGCTTCGGAAGGAGTCATGACATCGGGCGGTCCGCTTGAGCCTCCGCCTGCCGCGGCGGCGCCGGCTCCGCTGCCAGTACCTTTCAGCGAAACGGCCAACACGTTGCCGATCCCCATGCCCGCACCGATCCCGGCTGTCAGTCCAGCACCTCCGGAAGGATTCTGCGCGGCATCACGCATGGCATCAGCAGCCTGCAGTTGTGTGTAGACATCCATATCGAGCATGCCCATCGCACGCAGGTCTTCGGCTGATTTGTCGGAAGGCTTCAGGCTTTCGATGTAGAACGTTTTGAGCGTCAGCCCGATAGCTTTGAAGTCGTCCTGGGCTTTTGCCCGGACACCTATGCCGAGCTCCTCCACGAGTCCGATCAACTCGGGAACGCTTGTGGCTTCAGTCGTCTCTCCGAGCAGATCTTGCAGCTTGGATAGCAGCATCGATCGCATACGAGCATCGATGTCCTGCGTAGTGAATATGCCGCTCACACCGACGATCTGGTTGACGAACTGCTGGGCATCCGCGACTTCGAAACTGTAAGTTCCGAACCCCTGAAGGAGGGCTACGCCCAACCCCATGCCCGGATTGCGGACAAGAATGGGTTGAGGTGTGCCCCATTTCTGATCGGCGAATTCCTTCATCGATACGAAGTAGACCTCCGCAGTGAACGGAGATCGGTCATCAAATGCACGCCCGATCAGGTCTATTAATATGGGGATATTCGCGGTGGTAATGGTGTGACGTCCGGCGCTGAAAGTATCGAGAGCCTTTCCATCACGGAAGAACACCGCATTTTGCGGTTCCCTCACAATCACCTGGCTGCCAATGCGAAAATCTCCAGCACCCTCTTGCGGGATTCGATGGACGATTTCACCTTCCATCTCGTCCGGATACTCAACAACATCAAAAATTCTGGCCATGGCTTATTCTCCTCCTGCTAACTCAGGCATCCGTAGATAGTATAACTTCATCTCGGCGATTGTATGTATCGATAACTCCCTGGCTCAGCCGGGTGAGATGACTCACCGCTGCTGGCATACCATCAGTACCTATTGAAGCATCCACATTATCAATAGCTCGAGACACGTCGTCCACCCCTTCGAGCAGTGCAAGATCGTATTTGTAAATCTCTTCTAACTCGAAACTCTTAACCGTGACGACGTCAAAAAATCCCGCATAACCGTAGGATGCTGTCTTGATCCGATCCACGAACGCACGCAACTTTAGCGCAGCCGCTTCGAGATCATCGACCGATTCAATCTTGCCATCCGCAATCATCTTCCGCTGGAGCTCCGATATCCGGCTCCACTGTTCTTCATAACGCAGTGTAATTGTGTCCCTCAGGAGCTTATCACCAGCCCGGCGATTCTCACGATCAAAATAACCGATATACTCCGCCAGGTAATTCCTTATTTTGCTGATGATGTCCTTGCTTTCTGTTACCTTATCCATTGGGTCTGTCATATTATTCTCCCTGATATTCTCATGAACTCTACCGCTGACTTCGATTATAGGTCGATGCACTCAAATCCACAACGACCGACCTGACGAATCCCTGACACACCCTCTCACTTCGCCAACATTAGCAAGTATAATTGCAGAAATTAACTGTAGGAGGCCAGCATGGCCATAATTGATGATCTCCTGCGAGTCGCAAAACCTCTAGGCGACTCGATCCGAATAAGCGAAGGACCGGAGGTAACCGTACGCGGTGTAGATGATTTGCGAGCGAACATCGAAACCGTAGTAAGGACTGCGGTGTTTGGAGATCCACGTGAGCGAGGTCTTGCTCGATGGTTAATCCGGACCATCGCCGTGGATGTCGGAGCTTATCCCGCTTCAATTCATGAATTTTACATCGCAAGAGGACAGGGAAAGATCGATGACGACTTTACTGTTCCGGCGATAAATTTGCGGGCATTATCGTATACAGCAGCCAGGGCTGTTTTCCGCGCGGCTCAGGCCTGCGACGCCGGCGCTCTCATCTTCGAGATCGCTCGTTCAGAAATGGGCTACACCGATCAGCGCCCAACGGAATACGCCGCCGCGATCCTGGGAGCGGCTATTGCCGAGGGTTACAAGGGCCCCGTATTCATTCAGGGGGATCACTACCAGATTAGCGCCAGCCGATTTGCTAAAGATGCGGCGGGGGAGGTCAAGACCGTATGTGATTTATCGATAGAATCGATTGGTGCAGGTTTCTTCAATATCGATATCGACACCTCCACACTCGTAGACCTTGAGCAGGAAACCATCCCGGAACAACAGCAAACAAACTACACACTTTGTGCAGAAATCGCAGCACATATTCGGAATAACGAACCGAAGAATGTAACGATCTCATTAGGCGGGGAAATTGGCGAGGTGGGCGGTCAGAACAGCACCGAACCAGAACTACGTGCCTTCATGGATGGTTTCAACACCAAGCTGCCGGAGCTCGCAAAGGGCGCAAAAGGGCTCTCAAAAATCAGTATCCAGACAGGAACCTCACATGGCGGGGTCGTGCTTCCTGATGGCTCAATTGCAGATGTGTCCGTTGATTTTGACACCCTGGCACAGCTTTCGCTTGTGGCCAAGGATTACGATATGGGTGGCGCCGTGCAACATGGAGCATCCACGCTTCCTGAAGAAGCCTTCACCAAATTCGCCGAAGCTGGTGCATTGGAAGTTCACCTCGCAACCGGTTTTCAAAACATCCTCTTCGATCATATTCCGGATTCTTTGCGGGATGAGATTTACGTCTACCTCACCGAGAACCACAGCGACGAACGAAAAGAGGGTCAGACGGACGACCAATTCTTTTACAAGACACGTAAGCGCGCCTTGGGTCCATTTAAAAAGCCCCTCTGGGATCTCCCGAGTGAAGAAGTTGATAAAATTGATAGAGCGTGGGAAGAACAGTTTCAACTTCTCTTTAAAAGATTGAACATTAAAAACACACGCAAAAGCGTCAAAGAACACACCACCCCCGTACAGATTTATCCAGATGTTAGGGGCTACATTACGGAGACAACCGTCGAAGAAGATGTCAGCGATCTGGCAGATTAGTCATTACCCTCTCCATGTCCCTGCCCGGTCAAAGACCCGATCCTAATCGATACAGCATCATTCCGAGGACCTTATCCTTTCTCATCCACGAGGATAAGGTCCTGTTGATTAAAATCGCGGGGGGAAGGAGCGGCTGGTCCGGGAAATACAACGGCATCGGCGGTCATGTTGAGCAAGGAGAAGATCCGAAGTCCTCAGCCATCCGGGAGATAAGTGAGGAAGCCGGAATATCGATCGACCAACTCTCCCTTTGCGGCGTCATGATGATCGATGTGGGCCGCTCACCAGGAATTGGTTTGTATATTTTCGTCGGTGAAACGGACTTCGGCGTTCCCCGCGGCAGTAAAGAAGGTGCACCCGAGTGGATTCACATCAACAGGCTGGATGATATCCCCCTGGTGTCGGATCTGACTGAGCTGCTGCCTCGAGCCCTCTACAGCTTTCGTAACCACGCTCCTTTTACCGGAATTACCACGTTCTCCCCCGCAGGGGAGCCAATACTTTCCTTCAACTGAATATCTGGGAACTTGCCAACTTGGGAGAACTAGGGATCGGGTCTCGATCGAGGTTGGGTCGACCTATGTACTTGGCCACTCATAAAATAGAAGCATGGTGTTTCCATATTTTCGGCGGTCGAATTCAAGCAAATTGGTGAGCTCAATATCTTGCAGTTCATCCGGGTGGATCTGAGTGATGACCCAAGCATCAGGATTAAGCCAATGGGGATCGTCATCCAGAATTTTCAAAGTCTCAAGCCATAAGGTTTTAAATTGTGGGGGTGCGACGAAGACGTAATCATACGGCTCGGGGCATGGTGCAGTCAGCAGCTTATGTGCATCTCTTTGAAGGATCTCATTGTTTTCTAGAAGCGCGGTATGCTCGATGTTCTCCCTGATCGTCTTGATCGCTTTTGTGTCAGCATCGTTGAACAATACCCATTCTGCACCTCTGCTCAGTGCTTCGATCCCCACGCTTCCAGTCCCAGCAAAAAGATCCAGAAATCGACTACCCTGGATATCGGGACCGATAATATTGAATAGGGCTTGCTTAACCTTGTCACCGATAGGACGGGTTGACTCACCCGGCACCATCATAAGCCTTCGACCTTTTGCCAGCCCCGAAATCACGCGAATTGGAGACATTGTGGAAATCTTTCCGCCTTATGCGTAACGATGGCTAGAGTGTCGTGGCTATACGAAATTTATTGCGTTTTTCACCGCCTGATAATTTGCCTCAGGAGTGATGATCGGTGTCACACAGCCAGTGCCGAGGATGAAACCCCCTCCCGCCATCATCTCGATTGCATCTCTGGCTTCAGCCTCGACTTGCTCAGGTGTGCCCAGCGCGATCGTGCGCCGTCGGAGTCCGCCACATACAGCACCTTTGATGCGCGCACCCCCCTGCTTTAAATCAACTTCGGACTCCCGATCATGCCAGTTCACCACCGCCACGGGATATTTCTCCGCTGGGGTGAACATGATCGCCTCACCATGCAGGTGCAGGACGATCGCCTCACGCTGTCCGTAGGGAAGTCGGCC
>CBDVCG010000120.1:0-6145 GCA_965372425.1 uncultured Anaerolineales bacterium | reverse complement strand
CCAATGAGCAACGCACAAAAACACAACGAGCGAATAGCGGCGGAGGGTTACCCTCCGCCGCTGGCTGTATCCCCATGGCATGATGGAGATTGGAAATCTGGAATATTCAAGTCGCGATAGAATGCAGATACAAAATCTCATATTTTCATGGGGAAGCACATAATCCCCATGAGCGATCAGACCTGAATGAAGGAGAGTAAATCATGAGTGACGATCTCATCAAGGATGCCCTAAGGATGATGCCGTATGGATTTTACGCCGTTAGTTCTCACTCGGAGGGTGACGAGAACGCCATGGTGGCGAACTGGGTGATGCAGACTTCGTTTGAGCCGAGGCAGATCACGCTGGGTTTGCAGAAGACTAGCTACACCCATGAGCTCATCGCGAAGAGTGGCGTATTCTGCATAAACATCTTCAACAAGGAAGATGTAGAGGCGATCAAGCCTTTCATGAAAGGGCGATCTAAGAATCCCGATAAGATGAAAGAGGCAGTGTACGACGCAGCTCCTGAGACCGGTTCTCCAGTGCTCGAGGGATCTGCAGCCTACATCGAATGTAAGGTCTTGCAAATCGTCGATACTGGAGGGGATCACGATCTCGTCGTGGGTGCGGTCGTCGGTGCAGGGGTCAGCAAGCCGGGTGAAGCTGTTGATACGCTTTCACTTCCCGAGCTGGGGTGGTCTTACGCTGGATGAAACGGACGCCATCTTGTGTACTCGAGGTTGAGAAAAAAAGGAAACCCGATCATTTCGAAAATTGCCTTTCTCAGTTCTTATCAAGCAGCTCGGACGATGTTGCACTTGTTTTTGGGTGACTCATGAGACACGTAAGCAGTGTGGAAACCATTGCGGTTTCATTCGGCACCTTTTATAATCGAATTCACACAGGGCGGTTAGCTCAGTTGGTTAGAGCGTTGCGTTGACATCGCAAAGGTCGTTGGTTCGAGTCCAATACCGCCCACCATAAGAACATAAACCGCCTGAACCATCCGGGCGGTTTCTTATATCCATTCTTCTCCTTCAAGTGGGGCATCTACTGCGGCACCGATTCGGCGCCGAAAACCTGGATCTCCTTCCATGCCACCCAGGATGGGCTGCTCAACGTGCGAATTCGTATGGCAGAGATATTCTCGTTCCCGGAGTCAGGTGTATAGACCAGCCATTCGTCATCCTCGGTGAAACCACGAAATTCGTGTGTCGTCTCATAAGTTGTGCTCCCTGCCCTTCGCCATTGAACCTGGTGGATCGTATCGCCTGCTGGATATTGCGCGACGAGCAGGCGGATTTCATCGATTGAGTAGTTCCCATCCAGCTCGATTTCGATCCATTGGGGTGCATCGGCGCCGGCTCCCCAATGTGTCGACGCGTTCTCATCTACGACGAATTCAGCCGGCTCTTCTGGGAGGCTTCGAGAAGCTAGGGTTGGTTTCTGATAAGCGATGTTTCCAGAGCTGACCTCCATCGAGATGCATGGATCGGGTTGTATCATTCAATAAAAGTATCACCTCCGGCTATTATGGGAAAAAGCCAGAATGCCTTATAACTTTTTAACGGGAAGGGGCAAGCTCCTTGATTCCGGGAACAGGTTTTGGGGGAAACAGGAATACATCAGCCTGCTGATGGGTTGAATGGCAAACGGGGTGTGGGGGCGAAAACACCCATACAGGCTATTTCCTTGGAAGATCTCCTGTGGGGTTCTTCACTGAGGAAGATATTGATTTGTTGTGATACGCTTAAGCGCAATTTAAAACGACATTAGGGAGACTTTAATGAAGCAATATGACATCGTCGTGATCGGGGCAGGATCTGGAGGCTTGAAGGCCGCGCTTGTAGCCAAGCAGCGTGGGGCGAAGGTTGCATTGTTGGAGAAGAACAAGATCGGTGGGGATTGTACGCATTATGGCTGCATCCCAAGCAAGACATTCATCAACAGTGCACGACTCTTCCACGAAATGAAATCTGCTCCCGACCTGGGGTTGCCACATGTGGATGTGGAGGGTGGGTTTGATTTCGTCGATGTCATGGAGCATGTCAATGAGGTCGTTGATGACATTTACCTTAATGAGTGGCCGCTCATATACAAAGACTCAGGCGTGGACGTGGTTGTACATGAATCCGGTGCCCGCTTTCTCAACGCACATGAGATCGAAATTGGAGGTGAGACGCTGCATACCGAGCATGCCATTATTTGTACGGGCTCATCACCGAGGCAAGCGGAAAAAAAGGGCTCGCATGAACTGATCTTTCTGAATAACGAGAATTTCTGGGAGACACGTGAGATGCCCCATGGGATCGTATTTCTGGGCGGAGGCGTGATCTCGGCTGAATTAGGGCAGGCACTGACGCGCTTTGGCTGTCACATATCGATTATCGACCGCAACCCCCGTATATTGAAAGTCGTCGATGAGGATGTCGGTGCCCTGATCACGGACATTTTCAAGCGCGAGGGGATGCATTTATACACGAGTGCAGAGATCGATGTGTGTGAAGCGCTGGATGATGGCCGTACACAAATTTATATCGAACAAGAAGATGGGAGTAAAAGCATCACAGCTAGAGCCATTTTCGTGGCGCTCGGGCGTACGCCGAATGTCCTTGGTGTGGGATTGGAGGAGGCCGGAGTTGTTTACGATGATAGGCATGGCATCCAGACAAACGAATACCTCCAGACCACCGCTGAGAACATCTATGCTTGTGGGGATGTTGCGACGAAAGCGAAATTCACGCACGTTGCCGGTTACCAGGCCGGTGTATGCGTCGAAAACATCATGGGGGGGAACCATGTCGTCAATGACCTGTCGGTGCTACCTTGGGCCATTTTCACTTCTCCAGAAATTGCCCATGTGGGTCTAAATGAGGCACAGGCACGAGAGGAACTTGGGGATGTCCAAGTCATTAAAGTGGATGCGACCATCGACCGCTTCATCACCGAGGGAAAGACCGAGGGCTTTCTCAAGGTTGTTCTCGACCAAAACGATCGGATAGTGGGCGCCGATGCGATCGGTGCACAGGCTGGTGAGTGGATCCAGCTTATTACCCTTGCGATAAAGCAGAATCTGACGCCAGAAGATTTTTCCGAGACCATCGTAGCCTACCCGACTCACGCGGATATTGTGAGGAAGGCGTTCAACAAGTTTTTGGCTTCGAAAATTGAAAGTTGATGTGGATTCAGACTTGTTTTTCCCAGGGTTCAGTGTCCGAGTAACGCGAGGCTCATCAGAGAAGCCCTAGACGCCGCAAGACCAATAAGGGCGATCACAGGTGACCAAAGGAGCATTATATGAACCGAAGCAACATTGGGTTTTTCGTCACGCTGCTTCGAGGGTTATTCGCGGTGACGCTCGGGATAGCCCTCATATTTCAACAAGACAAGACCCGCCCGATCCTGGGCAACTTTATGGGGATGTACTGGCTGGCAAGCGGGATCGTAAGCTTGCGGTTTGGTGCGACTGGAAGACGAGCTCGGGGGTTGCCACTGCTCGCGGGTGTTGTCGGTGTTTTTGCTGGCGTGGCCATGTTGGGTCGATCAGTCGCGAGTGAATACGTCGCTGAGGGGATCATATTTGCTGTCCTCGGAATCATGATTATCCTGACCGGGTTTCTGCATATCTTTGGGGGCTTTAGAACAGAATTGGGTGAACGTCGTCGATGGTCGTGGAAGAGCTTCCTCCTCGGTCTCTTTGAAATCGTCCTGGGCGTGCTCTTGATCGTAGAGCCGCTTGAGCAGGGGACATTCGTCTATATCGCTGCGAGTGTCTGGGCCCTAATCGGCGGTTTGATCTTGGTGGGTGACGCATTAAGGATTCGGCAACAAGCGAACCTGAGCCAAACCAAAGATTCCATCAGCATAGATTCTGACACCACAGGGGATGGGTGAGTATAGGCGTCGACTTACTGAAGCCTTAGTAGTCCTTGGTTCTCGAGCTCATGCAGTAGAGACGTCTCTAAATCTCCACGCAACTCGTTAAGGATTCTTGAATTATGCGTGTATACTTGTGCGCACAACCCTAATTCATTCTCGAGGAGGAGAACATGTGCTGTTTTTTCACGTCGCTCGTGCTGCTCGGACCCAGGGTAGCTGTCCTGGTATGGTGGCTCATCAACCCGCTGCGCTTCAGTGCCGCCTTCAACACCATCATCCTGCCAATTTTGGGCATCATCTTCCTGCCCTGGACCACACTGATGTACCTTATTGTGTGGAGCCCGTTGACAGGGATTTATGGCCTTGATTGGCTCTGGATCGGTTTGGGTCTGGTGGCCGACATCGCCATGCACTCCGGTGGCGCCTACGGCAACAAAGATAAGATCCCTGGGTACGGTTCAGAACCGCAGACGATCGAGAAGACCGCTGCGCCAGTGGAACCAGCACCACCTGCTGACGAACCGCCAGCGTCGACGGACGATAGCGCGCCGCAGGCATAATCGGAGCAGCAGGAATTGTTCCACACTGCTGATTCGCCAGACTGCTTCGTGGCTGTCGTATTGTTGGGAAGCAGAATTTTAAGGAAGACTGTAGAGACGCAGCATGCTGCGTCTCTACTTCGTGTACGCCAGAAGTGAGATGAGTAGGGGCACGACATGTCGTGCCCCTATATTTGGTACGCCCGGCATGGGCGATAGCTTGGAGGCGGATTTCAAGTTCGTCCAAAGTTTAATCAGATATTCTTCTCTTTCAAGCACGGCGCCTTATGGAGGTTATGTGGGTGTAGTTTCATGGGCGAATGCTAGTGATCGGCGAGATAAGAACGATGCCCTCCGAGCCAAGGTGGTTTTCAGCTCATAATTAATCTATTCATAGAGGATCTTTTAGCTGAATACGGTGTTATATTTAGGCAGGCGGCATTGCCGTCAAATTGAGGAGGGAATCATATGTGCTGTTTCTTTACTATCCTGTTGTTCTTGGGACCCCGTTTCGCTGGGATTGTTTGGTGGCTCGTCCAGCCAGTTCGCTGGAATCTGGCCTTTGACACCCTCATTTTCCCCATCCTGGGCATCATTTTCCTGCCCTGGACAGTGCTGATGTACGTCATCGTCGCACCAGGAGGGCTTACGGGGCTCGAATGGTTGTTGGTGGCCGTGATGCTCTTCATCGACATCGGATCCTATGCGGGTGGTGGCTGGGGCAACCGCAGCCGGCTTGGGCGCTGAAGTCTAATTAACAGACATACATAATCATTACTCGGCCATGAGAATGTCCAGCCATATTCCCATGCGGAGGGTGCGCTTCCGCATGGGAATTATGTGTTTGACAATCGAGGATCGAGGTCGGCACCATTTGTGGTCTCTGCTTTGGTGTATCGGGATGTGCGGAAGGTTAAACGGTGGTTGAAACCACCTTATCAACTTGTAACCTTGTTGATGCATCCGCATCTAACGAAGTGTACAGAGTTGTTCGTGCTTATTAAAACAACGGTACAATATCAAAATCCTATATCTTATTTATATCTTGGAGGAGAAAAATGAAGAAACGACCAGTCGGTGTAACTTTGCTTGCCATCTTTGCAGGAATTGCCGCTGTGATGGCTATCATCAACACGCTTCAGATGCTGCATCTGTGGCCCATCAGCGGTCCCTTTGGACAGTTTAGCTTCTTTACGTTCAGCTTGTTCGGCGCACTGCTTTGGGGCCTTATGGCTGCAATCTGGGTTTGGGTCGCTCGCATGCTCTGGAATGTAGAAGAAGAGGGCTGGCTTTTTGTCGTCGCGCTCTCGACATTGAATATCATCTTCGCACTCTTCTCGATGCTCGGCGGGACTCCCTGGGAGGCTATCTCAACCACGTTGTTCATCAACGGTTTAATTTTGATCTATGGCCTTCTGCCCGGAACGAAGAAGGCTTTTGGGGTCGATCAGATCGATTCGGCCGAGTAATACCATCACGCACTTTCTTGAGGAAGAATCTATCGGGGCAGGCATTCGCCTGCCCCATTCGTCTTCTCTGCGTTATGTCAAGAATGCAGGGGTATTCAGGATACCATAGGTATCCTGAATACTATTTTAATTTGAACGGTCAAAAGTCAGCGCCTCACCATCCGTGCGATAGATGTTAAGGCGACCCTCCTCGAGTTCATATCTCTCAGCGTTCATTAAAAAATCCATGACAAGGGTTTCTTGCTCCATCACGCCATCTGGAACAAGACATGCCAT
>CBDVCG010000119.1:0-6158 GCA_965372425.1 uncultured Anaerolineales bacterium | reverse complement strand
AGAGATAACGAGCGAGTTGGACAAGTCGCTGGTTCCAGCTTGGCGATGACGGAAGAAGTGACTTTCGAGGGTCATCTCTAAACTCCCGCAGGATTTGAACCTGCGGGAGTTGATAACTCGTATCTCAATGCGCAGGCCGCGCCTGCCGACATAGAGGGATTTCCTGTCATAATAGGTTGGAGAAAGCCCCTGGGACGGACGACTGGTGAATTTATAAAGTTCATCCGGATTATGTATGAGCCTTATGAAAGAAGGGGTGATCGCTCTAATAGTGGGGCAAGAATTTCGCAACGTACGCCATATTTCCTGGCTTCTTCCTATATAAAAGGGCATATGCATATCCAAAGTGAGGGGTTTCCCCAATTGACATGGCAATTCTTGTTTAGTTTCAACAGACTCGTGGATGTATTTCACTAGTAGATATCAGGTTTAGGACTGATCGTACACGCGTGTATGTCACTTTTCAACAGTGATTAGAGGAGAACCGATAAGGCAATTGGATCATGATAAATCTGACAATATACGGTTTTGGTACATGATGAGAATTCGGAGTCGGCGGATGTGTCAAGGTTGAGAATTTGAACCCTCTGGGGTGGGGTAGAAGTAGATGCCCCCGTCATACGAGTCGAAAAAGACCGTCAAGCCCGCAGTTAAAGATTGGATTCGAGCTTGCGTGTCATCCCCATAAATTGGCTTCAGCTGCCACTTGAGTGAGTCAAAGATCACTAGCGCAGCGCCCTCCTCGCGGAAGATGCGTTCGATTCCGTCGGCCCTGTCCTCACCAAAACGCTCAAGACTATCTCTGGGCGCATCCAAGAACAATTCGGGAATGTCGTAAGTCGGGCGGTCGAGGTAAAACAAAATTGCATCAGAATCATTCGTAATGATAGCTGTGCCCGGGGAAATTTCTCTAATCGCTTGAATTGTTGCCGAAGAATGCCAGCGTTTGTTTGTATAACCCTCACCATTGTCGTGGAGTGATTCAAGTTTTGTGTAACTCGTTTGTAAGTTCGAGACGAGCACCAATCCTGCCAGGAGGGAGGGGGAAAAGCGAATTGCTCTCGTTTTTCCATGAAGGTCAGCATAGGTAAACAGGAATGAGAACACCGAAACCCAGACCGCGACGTAGACTGGCGAGAGAATCCGACCGTTTAAAGCCGGTGTGGGTTGCGTAATAAGGAATGAAATCGTGAGGGCAAATAGATAGCACGCCGAAAAAATCCCAAATGTGAGAGCGATGAGGTACCCAGGATCGAGATTTTGTACCATTTCCTTTTCTCTCGGCTTTTTCAGGAACATGATGATCGCTATGGCAATGAAGGATGCGGCTAGCGTGAGGAGGATCACGGTTTTTACTCGATAGGGGATGTTAAAAATTGAGTTAGCGGCCGGAATAAACTCCCAGAAAAAATCTACAAAAGCCCCCCTGACAGGTTCCAGACGATCCCAGAATCCTGAAATATCGTAATCAACAATTCGTGCGGCGCTTTTGATGGTCTTTAACCAAATCATCCAGAGGAGGATGGGGACTATCCCCAGCACTATGAAAATGAATGATTCTCGAATTCTTCGCTTCAACTTGCTTTGTGACAATAATATGATGACTAGTGCTCCAGTTAACAACAGAGAGATTCCGATGTAACGCGTGACGATTGACAGACCACACAGAATACCCGCAATGATAAGTGGCAGGATTTTTCCTGTTTGGAGAAAGTGAATCAGAAGAAGAAGAGACCCCACGAAGAGTGTCAGAAACAATCCTTCCGACATGACACCACTGTATAGAGAAATCATTAGAGCCGATGTTAGCAGAATGAGGCAGACTGAAGTGGAGAGGAGCATTCGATGAGTGGAGTAGTAGAGATAGGTTCCCAGCCCCCATAAAGTAACTGCAAAGAGGATGGCATTTGTAGCTCTTGCACCTATGACCAGGTCCACGTTTGCCCAACCCCACATGGCCAGTAAAAGCATGTATGCGGGGGGCACGTGTGCTGTGTAGACGAATTCGCCGGATGCTCTAACAAGGCCGAGCCCATGCCCATTGAGAAGATTTCGCGCAACGGCAATGTAGCCTGTTGAGTCGCTTTTTACCCATGGTCCCCAGCGAGTTGCGTAGATAATGGCAATGAGACCCAGGATTGCAATGACGACTGCAAGGAAATATCCGAGCCATTCGTGCTGAACGATATTGAGTTTATCTCTGGAGGAATCGCCCACGGCAGTATGATCCTGTCGAATTGATAGACATCGTTACCATTCTACTTCACGTTGCATCCCCATGTTGTACGTTCGCATGATGGGAAAAAGCCAGAATACCCTGTAGTTGCAGATATGAATGGCAAGGTGGGGGGGCTTTTTCCTTGGAAGATTCCCCACAGCTGCGGGGAATCTTCACTGCAATCCGGTTTTTTTTGTTGAGTGGATGGACGATGTTGTTTCTCATCCGATTACCAATCAGCGTGTATAATGCAAAACTTCTCGTGAGGCTGAGGAATTTGAATATCCTTGAACAGTATGACTGAAATAGACTTCCGCATGAAGTGGTACGTCATGGCCGCGGTGGCCATGGGAATATTTCTCTCCACGATCGACTCAAGCATCGTGAACCTTGCGCTGCCTACGCTTGTGAGAGAACTGCAGACAGATTTTCCCACCGTTCAATGGGTGATCCTGGGATACCTGCTGGGGCTTACGGCTTTGATGTTGAGCGTTGGACGCCTGGCAGATATTCGTGGGAAAAAGCCGCTCTATGTTGCTGGATTTGTCATTTTTACGATCGGATCCGTCCTATGTGGTCTCTCTCCGACGATTTATGCGCTGATACTGTTTCGGATCGTGCAATCCATCGGCGCTGCCATGATTCTGGCATTGGGCAGTGCCATCGTGACAGAGAGCTTTCCGCCCGAGGAACGTGGAAGGGCGTTGGGAATAAGCGGCACTGCGGTTTCACTCGGGATTGTTATTGGACCCACGCTGGGAGGGTTGCTGATCGACGCATTCTCGTGGAGATGGATTTTCTTTGTAAACCTGCCTGTTGGGATTATCGGCACGCTCATGGCAATTCGGTATATCCCCGCGATAAAACCACGTGGGGGCCAGCGTTTTGATATTTGGGGATCATTGACCCTGGTCGCAGGCTTGGTCTGTCTTTTAGTCGCGTTAACCTGGGGTCAGAATATTGGTTTTTCTGAAAACCGAATCCTGGCTTTGTTCTCTGGGAGTCTGATCTTTTTCCTCGCTTTCTTATACATCGAAGCTCACATCGAAGATCCAATCATCGATCTCTCCCTCTTCCTGAATGAAAAATTCAGCGTTGGGCTGATTACGGGATTCATAACCTTCTTTGTGATTGCGGGCATCATCCTGCTTATGCCCTTCTATCTTGAAAACGTCCTCGGTTACGACACACGTCAGGTCGGATTGATGCTGGCGATCGTACCGATTGCAATGGGCATCATCGCACCGATCGCAGGGTCGGTCTCGGATCGAGTCGGTACCAAGCCGATCACGGTCGTAGGCTTGTTTATCCTGCTCATAGGGTATGTGGGTTTGAGTGCATTACGGTTAGATACGACTGCCTGGCAGTATATTCTCTTATTCCTTCCGATCGGTTTGGGGATGGGCGTCTTTCAATCCCCGAACAACAGCGCCATCATGGGTTCAGCCTCCCAGGAGCATCTCGGTGTGGTCTCCGGTATGCTGGCGATCACGCGCACCATGGGACAGACGATGGGAATTGCCCTGCTTGGCGCGCTTTGGGCGAGCCGGGTGTCCTCCTATGAAGGGACGCTGCTGGACGCCGGGGCGACCGAAGCTTCCGCCCTCTCTCAGGTAGGTGGATTGAACGACACGCTGCAAATCGTCGTCGTGCTTATTTTCCTCGCATTTGTGATCGGCTTATGGAGTTTGATCGCAGAACGTCGAAGATCGAGACGAGCGGCTTCGACCTAGCTCAGATTCTCCGAACATGGCAGCGAGTGTATCGATCAGCGTTCTTTGATTCATATACCAGAAATGATGTCTGTTGTAGGAATGGAGATGAAATGGGCCAGGTTTGATGACCTGGCTCCCTACTTTCCTCCGCTGCAATGATGCGACATGACCGTAGGATGACGAATACAGGTGCCCTGTGTATGTACCCATCGAATAATGTAGTCACTGGTTCAATAATCTCGAGGAGTTGGTCAGGATGGCAATATCGGGGATCGATTGTGCCGCTGCAGCCAAGACTGGGGGTAGGATGCCGAAGGCAGCGAGGGTGATCCCCAGAAGGTTGAACACGCCCGTGAATGCGAGATTCATTTTCACAACGCCCATGGTTCGATTGGCTATTTCGAACAACTGAGGGATGAGAGACCAATCATCTCGCATCAAGGCGATGTGGGCGGTTTCGATGGCGATATCCGAACCGGCGACTCCCATGGCGATGCCTACGTCTGCTTTGGCGAGCGCGGGGGCGTCGTTCACGCCATCGCCTACCATGACGACGTAGTGTCCTCTAGATTGGTATTCTTCGACGAACATAATCTTGTCCTCGGGGAGCATGTTCGCACGATAGGGGATATTCAATTGCGCCGCTAACGCGTCAGCCGTCTCTTGATTATCCCCGGTGAGGAGCATTATCTGGTCAACCCCAAAACCCTTTATCGCTTCCAGGGCTTCAGGGACTTCCGGACGCATCGTATCAGATGCGGCAATGACACCCACCAGGAGGCCATCACGGCTCACAAGAAGTCTTGTTTTCCCCGGAGTTTCAAGTGACTCCAAACTGAGTATGTCACTCTCGCGTGCGATGAATTGCTCATTGCCCACGCGGATGGTAGAGCCCCGGTAGTTTGCCTGAATGCCCCCTCCAGGGGTTGAGGAAAAATCTGTGATCTCTTCAAGGTTGATGTTTTGATCTCGCGCCGATTGGATGACGGCTTCTGCCAACGCATGCTCGGAGTAGGCTTCGACCGACGCCGTCATCCGTAGTAGCTCATCGGCGGTGCAGCCGTTTATCGGCAGGATGTCGGTGATGCGCGGTTCTCCGAAGGTAACCGTACCGGTTTTGTCGATGAGAAGGACATCCGCACGTGATAGCGCCTCGATGTACTTGCCGCCCTTGATGAGCAGCCCATGTTTGGCAGCCGCCCCGACAGAGGCCAGCATGGCGATGGGGGTCGCCAGGGCAATGGCACAGGAACATGAGACCACGAGCACGGCGACAGTGGATAGGGGATCACCACTGATAATGTAAGTCAGAGCAGCGGCAAGCAGCACAAGAGGGAGAAAGTAGCCGGAGAACTTGTCCGCAAAACTTTGAATCTCCGACCGGTTTGCCTCGGCCTCCTCGACCATACGGACGACGCGACCGAAGGTCGTGTCTTCCCCAACCCTTGTCGTCCTTACCTGCACGCTTCCCTGGCGGATGATCGTGGCTGCATACACATGACTGCCTTGAACCACATCTACCGGGATTGATTCGCCTGTGACTGAGGATTGATCCACGGCTGCCTGACCGGAGCGCACAACGCCATCGACAGGAACTGTTTCCCCGGGTCGTATGAGGACGATGTCGCCCTCACGGATGTCCTCAATGGGTACCTCATCTTCCACCCCTTCCTTAATAATGCACGCAGTCCTCGGAATCATCACAGTTAGGTTCTTTACAGAGCTCCGGGCTCGGTTCGTCGTGTAGCTCTCGATGGCGTCCCCAACGCGCATGAAGAACACGATGATGAGCGCAGTGATCCATTCTCCAATGATCAATGCTCCAAAAACCCCGAGCGACATCACCGTCTGGGCGATGATCGTCTTTTGACTAAGGGCGTGGAACACTTTGCGAAGGACGGGCCATCCTGCGATGGCTACGACGGCGGCACCGAGAAGCGGAGGCACCATCGCATTCAACCGATCAAAGATGCCCATCCACTCCCCAAAGACGGCGATTGCCAGAACTGCCGCTACGATGAGGGCGTATGCGATTTTGATATGTCTGCTAAGTTCATCGGTTGACCTCTGGTCTTCGGGAGTGCGGGTCTCTGGAACAGCATATCCAGCGCTCTGGATGGCGGTGCGGATGCGATCCTCGTCGACTTGTGAAGGATCAGCGGTTATGACGGCTTTCTCGGCCGCGAGAAAGACGGTTACGGAACGTACACCGGTGATGGATTCAA
>CBDVCG010000118.1:0-6158 GCA_965372425.1 uncultured Anaerolineales bacterium | reverse complement strand
CGATCGTAGAGCGATTTGATCTTTCGCAGGATGAATGTACAAAGCTCCAGGAGGACTTCTGGCGAGGAGATCGCGTCGATCATCATCTTGTATCTTTCATCGATCGGATTCGTCAAGGATACAAGAGCGGCCTCATCAGTAATGCCTGGCTCTCTTTGCGCACCCTCATTGAGGTTGAGTGGAAAATCGACCATCTCTTTGATGATGTGCTCATATCAGCCGAGTTGGGGGTCACGAAACCTGATCCTGTGATCTTCGAGCGGTCGCTTGCCAACCTCGATGTAAACCCCGAGAACGCTATCTTCATAGACGATTTTAAGGTCAACATTCATGCGGCCCAGAGCCTGGGTATGAAAACCGTGTGGTTTCAATCTACTTCTCAAACGATCGAAGCCGTCGAATCGCTTCTGAAGACAGCGTGAGACGGCTCCCTTTTTCCACCCAAGTTCCTGATATCAATTCTGATAAATTACTCACAGCCGAAAACGTTCAGCCCGCTGATTTGCCATCATCCGTCGAACGTGGCACAATTATAAAGCGTCTCAGCGATGCAACTCTGATCAGTTCACTCCTTAGATCCTCGGCTCACGGCGCTCTTCTTCATTAAAGGGGGACCCCAGCCAAAGCCATGCAAGACCCATCGTTCCGATCCCTGCTCACAAAACGCATGATCGTCTTCTTCATCGGGTTTTTCTGTGTCGAAGCTACTCAAGCGATGACGATGGTTCAGATCCCGATTTTCCTGCGCGAAATTGGCGCCAGCGTCAGTGATGTGGGCCTCTTCTTCACTTTATCGATGATTTTCATCCTCTCCCTTCGCATCCTCGGCGGTTGGGCATCCGATAGCTTTGGTCGGCTTCGCGCTATGTGGCTCGGAAGCCTGATCGGGATCTTCGCATTTATTCCGTATGTGATTGCAGATCGTTGGGAAGTCGCAATCCTCGGGCCGATCCTGCTCGCCGCCGCATCGGGATTAACGCTGCCTTCATTTCGTGCCTACATTGCCGATACCACACCCGATTTCGCTCAGGGAAGGATGTTCGGAATCAGTTCAGCATTCCGCAGGGTTGCATGGATCGTTGCCCCTCCGATCGGCGGGTATATCGCTTTTACTTACGGGTCAAGGTGGACATTCTTACTCGCAGCGATCCTATTTACAGCGGCCGCGATCATATACTTCCTGCTCGATCGGACCGATAGGACAGCGAAAGCATCTTCGACAGATCCAATTAATTTTAACTCGTTCCGACTCTCGATTTCCCAAATAGTAGTTCTCGTGTTAAGCGGCGGCTTGTTAACCTGGGTCATTATCACCGACGGCATTAAGGATGTTACTTACCGGCTCTCGTTCGATCTCATGCCGATTTACCTAAATGAGATCGCAGGAATTGGAAAACAAGGCATCGGTTTTCTCGATGGTATGCACGGCATTGCCTGGGTCGTCGCCAGCCCCATAGGCGGCGCTCTCTCGGACCGGACCAGCGAGAGAATTGCCGCAACGCTCGGTTTGGGCCTGCTGTTAGCGGCACCGTTGACATTTGCCCTAGCCACGGATTATTGGGGGTTCGCTTTATCGTGGATTCTCATTGGTGTCGGTAGTGGATTTTTCGATCCGGCGATTAACGCCCTCATTGCAAAGGGGGTGGACCCCAAACTTAGAGGTATCGCCTACGCGCTCGTCGCCACGAGCGTCGGGCTCGTTTCCCTAGCATCCCCTTGGATCGGAGCAAGACTCTGGGAAACGTTTGGACCTAAAGTTCCCTACATCCTCACAGTTCTCCTCGGCAGTCTGGCCCTCATTCCGGCGTGGACCAAACTTCGGGTTCCAGCCAATCAGAAGGAAGCTCAGGAAGAGCAGGCAGCATCGTAGATAGATGATGGACGCTTACCTGCTGAAAACAAGGTAACGATCACCTGCCGATGACCCACTTACGTATGAACTTTCTCCCGATCAAGTTGACAAGTATCGTTCCCCTGAAAATTGGAAAGAAGAACAAGCGGGTACTCGCTCGCTCCACCAGGAGCTGAATCTCCAGGCTGACCAACTTCCCGCAGGATTTAAACCTCCAGCAGGTCTGAAACCTGCGGGAGGTTATCAAAGCGGCGCCCCTCCCACATCTTCAGGAGGAGATTGCGGTCCTTCGCTAAAACTCCGGACATATGTCGCTGTCGCTCCTAGCAAAGACATGGATCTATCGCTTGGTCAGGCTTAAGGCAGACGCCCAGAAGACCATACTATAGGTCGCCCTTCGGGCTTATGGCTATGAACACGGGTCAACTGCGGGTGTACCCATGGCGTGTCATTGCGAGCACAGGCGTTAACGCCGGAGAGTGGCAATCCCCAACTAAGTCTTCACGGATTCTGCAGTGGAGATTGCGTCGTCACTCCGTTCCTCCCAAAGACATTAACTTGTGTTCAGATCTTATCGTTCAAGCGGCACACTTCTGGATTCCTCGGAATAACTTTGTTGAACCATAAGACTTAACCCAAAGACTTGCCTTTCAGACTGATGGCTATGGGCTCGGAGGTTCAACTCTAGGCGATGCTCTACTTGTCATTTCGAGCATAACGTGAAATCCCCACGATGATTCTCTTGAACGCTCCATGTGCTGAAATGAACGTCAACCCCTTGCATGATGAGGTCTGCTCTCATAAACCTCCCGCAGGTCTGGAACCTGCGGGAGGTTAGACAACTTCTTCCAGAGTCACTTCCTCCACCATCGCCAGGCTGGAATCAGCGGATCGTCGGACATGTGCGTAATCTCTATGTGTCGGAACCAACCAAGGCTGGACTATAACGTTTACGTTACCTTTCCACAGCATCTGGAGGAAAACCATAAGAATATACTTTAAGAGGGATGGTTAAAAGGGTGAGCCCCCTGCCATTCGTCGGGCGGCCGGCACTGCCGCTCTCGCCGGAACTATCCCACATCTTTCAACCGCAGCGAAAGGGCGTTCCTCCAGTCGGTCGGCGCTATCTTCTTGATCGCCACATAGCGAGGGGATCAGTCAGATTAGCCGGAGGTTGCCACGGTTCATGGGAATTCGCAGCCCGTTGGTGGCCTGGGGCTCAATCCACCTACACTTTATACAGTCCTTTGCCTACTGTCAATCAGCGATACACTTAAAAATATTGGGGAGCCAGAAAACAGGGCAAAGCCAGCGGTTCAGACCGGCTGCAGACCTTCTTCCATGATGCTCGAACATGGATTATCAATTGCGTCCCCGGGATCATTCTAGGTAGAATTAAAGTGAAGCACGATCATTACAAAACAAGTATGATTTTTCAACATGTTCACATCAGGGGAATCACGGGCGGGAAGAAGTTTGTGAGACGAACACAGGTATAGCACAATCTACTGAGCGCGACGTAGTGACTTAACTCAAGAAACCGGAGAACCGTACGAGGTCGATTTTCTTCTCAATCGCCGTTCTTGTGCAGCCAAGGATGAGGACATCTGACAGGCAGATTGTTTGCACCGTGTGCCTGAAAATCTGTACGTAGAAAGTGGAGATCATGTCAAAACGCATAAAGCTAATTTTCAATCCACATGCCGATAGAGGCCGATCATGGGATATCGCCGCCTCTCTACAGCCGATCATCGAGAGACACGGCGGTGCCTCCTGGTCTGCAACAGAGTACCCCACCCACGCAACAGAAATTGCGGAACAGGCAGCCCTTGAAGGATATGAGGTGATCACCGCAATCGGCGGTGATGGCACAATTCACGAAGTAATCAATGGATTAATGACCCTCCCGCGTGACAAACGCCCCCTCCTCGGGGCTGTGCCAATTGGATCCGGAAATGATTTTTGCTTCAACGTTGGTATTCCTCTCTCGGCTGAAATCGCAATGGAAAACATTTTTAGAGGTGAGACCATACCCCTGGATGTGGGCGAGATACGTGACAATACCGGCCATAAGGAATACTGGAATAATGCGCTGGGGATTGGATTTGACGCCAATGTCCTCATCCAAACGATGAAAATCACCAGATTACAGGGCTTCAGCATGTATTTTTGGGCATTGATCCAGACCGTTCTGCGTCATTATGAATCCTGGCAAATGAACATCGACACAAGTGAGGAATCGTTCGATTCAGATGTTCTCATGTTCGTAGTCGGCAATGGAGCTCGCGAAGGGGGAGGTTTCTATGTGACTCCAGATGCAAAAGTGAATGACGGCATATTCCACTACGCGATGATCCCCTATGTAAGCAAAGCTATGATGATGCGTTTGATCCCAGAGGTGATGCGGGGAACACACGGTAAGTTTAAACAAGTCCGCATGGGCACCTTGACCTCCATGCATCTGGTCGCCGACTCTCCGCTCATCATCCACACCGATGGCGAGGTGTACGCAGGATCAACTTCCACAGTGACGGACCTGAACATATCGATCCATCCAAGTGCATTACGTTTGATCATATGATTTCCCTCAAGTGCACATCACGATTCGTGGACTGACGAATAAAGCAAGATGCGGACCTTAGTTCAAAACCTGCAGGACCTTGATCCAGGATATATAAAGATTATTTCTGAGCTCTGGGGAGTGGATCTTCCGGAGGGGGAGAACTGTGATGATCCTGAAGCGTTAGCCCACCTCATGCTCGATCCGGGGACACTCGAGGAGGTTCTGGAGGCGTTACCCACGGAGGCTCAACGGTGTATGGATTATTTGACCGACCACCATGGTCGGGCGCCCTATGCCGATCTCTCGCGCCGCTTTGGTTCTATTCGAGAAATGGGATCGGGTAAACGAGACCGAGAGAAACCCTGGAGGTCTCCACAATCACCGACAGAAGTTCTCTGGTATCACGGATTGATAGGCCGCGCATTTATCGACACATCAACCGGGCCTCAAGAATACGCGTTCATACCCGATGATTTACGGACCATCATGCCGCAATCCAGGGATGTAGATGATCGACCTCTGGGACCGCCTCTCTCCGACCCCGATGTTATCCATGGGAGCAGTTACGCAGTAATTGACGATGCCGTCACGTTACTCGCCGCATTCCGGAATAAGGCCGCACCTGATCTCCCGACCGCCTCTGAGCGAGGGCGCGACCTGCATCCATTCCTACAATTGCCCGATGCAGTTGAACTTGTGATCGAGCTACTTCAGGACTGCGGGCTTCTTGGTGACAATCCGATCACACCTTCCCCAGAGCCCGTCGGAAAATTCCTGGAAACATCCCGTCAAGAAGCCCGCACCATGTTCTTGCTCTCCTGGAAGAATTCTACGAACTGGAACGATCTCAGCGCCGTGCCGGGGCTGTACTCTTCCACCGAAGATTGGCCGAATGACCCCCTGCTCTCCCGTCAAAGAATGCTCGATCTGCTTCAACCGATGGAGGTTGGAAAGTGGTGGCGGATCGATGACTTTGTTCAAACCGTCAAAGAAACTCAGCCCGATTTTCAACGGCCGGGAGGAGATTTCTCATCCTGGTATCTACAAGATTCTGACAGGAATTTCTTGACCGATTTCGAGCATTGGGATTCAGTGGAGGGCGCCTACCTCCGCCACATGATCACAGGGCCGCTGCACTGGCTCGGGGTCCTTGATCTGGGGCGAGATCAGAGCAAAATGGAAGTGCACGCTTTCAGAAAAACAAAGGCCTGGGCCGTTTTGGAATCGCAACCCGCCTCAGAGGTGGGCTCAGAGTTGGATGAGAAAGTGTCCATTCGCGCGGACGGACTGATCATCGCCCCGATTGGGACCGCGCGCAATGAACGCTATCAAATTGCACGTTTTTCCAGCTGGGAGAAGATGGACGGGGTAAATTATGAGTATCGCTTAACACCGAAAGCGCTGGATAACTCTCTCAACCAGGGATTAAAACCAGACCATGTCCGCATTATCCTCGAGAGATCCAGCCAAGCCCCTCTTCCGCCTTCGATTGATGCCGCCTTAAAGCGATGGTCCGACCACGGGACCGAAGCCAGATTCGAACGGTTGCTCGTAGTTAGGGTGAAGGAAGAGAAACTCCTCGAAAGACTTCGAGCGAACAAGACCACAGCTCGCTTCATCCAAGAAAGGATCGGTTCGGGGATTTTCGTCGTACGGGAGGCGAATTGGATGCGATTACGCGATGCAGCCGCACGGCTTGGTATTTTGATCGATCCGCCGGAGGATTAGGCAAAATACCTCGGC
>CBDVCG010000117.1:0-6159 GCA_965372425.1 uncultured Anaerolineales bacterium | reverse complement strand
AACCGTGCTAATTTGAAAATGGGCGCCTCGGCATCCTTATTGATGGCGACGATCGTCTTAGATGTCCTCATCCCTGCAATATGCTGAATGGCGCCCGAAATCCCGCAAGCGATATATAGATCGGGTGCCACAACTTTGCCGGTTTGACCCACCTGATTGGCATAGGGCACATACCCCGCATCGACGGCCGCACGACTGGCGCCGACGGCCGCACCGAGCACTTCGGCAAGATCGGTCACCAATTTAAAACCTTGTTGAGCCCGCCAGATCTCTTGCTCGTGCTCATCGGTGATGTCCGCCGGTGGTTCTAAACCGGGGTTGTTGGATACCCCCCGACCCCCGGAGACAACGACCGCCGCATCACTCAAGCTCACCCCAGTCTCGGCCTCAGCATAACCCACCACCTGAGTGTTTATGTCCCCAAGATCAGCCTGGAGGGGAATGACCTCCCCGGACCGTCCGGTATCAGGCTCAAGTTTCGAGAAAGCACGGCTTCTCAGCGTCAGAATTTGAGGTCGTCGGTCCTTACAAATGACGTTGGTCAGCAATTTTCCGGCATAGATGGGCCGCGTAGCAACGATGACACCGTCCTGAATCTTCATCGCGATGACGTCTGGCGCCAGACCTGTTTCTAAATCCACCGCAACCATCGCGGCGAGTTCTCGTGTTCTTCCCGATGTAGGGAGGAGGAGAATTTCGGCTTCTTGAGCCGCCCTTGAGAGCGCTGCCGCATAGGCTTCAGGTATAAAATCTTTCAGCGCCTCATCATCCATCATCAGAACATCGTCTGCCCCATGATGGAACGCAGAATTTGCGATGTCCTCGATTCCACTTCCAAGTACGACGGCAGATACTCCCACACCCATCTCATCTGCCAATCCACGCGCCGCACCAATGGCCTCCCAGGAAGCCGGAAGAGGCTGCCCCTGAAAATGATCTACGTAGACCAGAATATTTTTCGGCATTAGAGCACCTTCTCTTCCATCAGTCGTTTTACAAGAGCTGCGCCTATGTCATCTACCGAGTCGCCTTCGACGAATTCGCACTCCGTCTCAACTTTCGGCGATGCGAAGACCTCCGGCCATGAGATCGCCGAAGTTAATTCCTCGGTGACCCCGATTTCCGCCAAAGACCATACTGGAATCTCTGCTTTGGACGCTTTCCGGATGCCCATGAAGGACGGATAGCGGGGCTCATTGATTTCTTTCACCACGCTCACCACACTCGGGAGAGGTCCCTTTACAATTTGACGTCCCTCATCGAGCATACGCTCTACCTCGAGCTTCTTCCCATCAGGATCGATTTCTTTGATCGCTGCAACGAGGTTGAACGATGGCCAACCAAGCCGTCTGGCAACTTGAGGACCGGTGACACCCGTGTCACTGTCGACGGATGATCGGCCAAATAAAACCAGATCCACATCGCCTATATGAACGATGGCTGCCGATAGCGCTTTTGAAACGACGAGCGTATCAGCGCCTGCGAGACCAGGGTCGCTGAGTAAAATGGCCTGATCGGCACCCATGGCTAAGGCCAGCTTCAACGCCTCTGTGGCATCTTCAGGGCCCAAACTCAACACGGTGACCTGACCACCATGTGCTTCTTTCAAGAGAAGCGCTTCTTCGACCGCGAATTCATCCCACGGGTTGAGCACAAGTGGTGCATCTCCCCAGGAGATTTTCCCGTCTTCAACCGTAACCGTGGCTGCCGTATCGGGTGTTTGTTTCACACAAACTACGATGTTCAATGGATCCTCCTTTTTTATTGGTTCTTCATAATCCGATTCGATGATTATTTGGATGTAACCTCCCCTATTCTGCCTGCCAGGCTTCTGTATCATAGGCTGGCATCTCGCATCGTAACGCCTTATCGCGGCGATTCCGAAGTGCATACTGCGCTTGAATCAACGTTTGTATCTCATTGCTGCCTTCGTAGATCATGGCGCCTTTTGCGTTCCGCATGAAACGTTCCACATCATATTCATCGCTGTAGCCATATGCGCCATGAATCTGGACGGCTTCTGCTGCGGCTTCGAAAGAGGCGGCTGTCGCGAATTGCTTGGCGAGGGATGTCTCAAGCGTGTTCCGGAGGCCCTCGTTCTTCTTCCAACCAGCCTTAAAGTAGAGCAGGCGCGCAATCTCATAATCGCTCGCCATTCTGGCTATTTTCTCCTGAATAAGCTGATACTCGGATATGGCGCTACCAAAAGCTTTCCGCTCCTTCGCGTAGTTGACGCTGGCATCAAGGGATGCTCGTATTAATCCGGTCGCGCCTGCCGCGACCGTATACCGGCCGCTGTCAAAGGCCGACATGGTGATCTTAAACCCCTCACCTTCTTCTCCAACCATGTTCGAGGCCGGCACACGAACATCCTGAAAGGATAGCCAACCGGTGGAGCCAGCACGCACACCCAATTTGCCATGGATGTCACCGCGACTTACCCCGGAGCTTGATAGATCGACGATAAAAGTCGATAGTCCTGCGCTTGGTTTCTTGGCATCAGGATTGGTTCGAACCGCCACCATGGCATAATGCGCCTTCGTCGCGAGGGATATCCACATCTTCTCGCCGTTTAAGACATAATCACCGCCATCCTTCTTCGCGGTTGCCTGGATGTTGGCGAAGTCGGAGCCGGCTCCTGGTTCCGAAAAAGCCCCACAGCCCAGTTTGGATCCCTGCGCGAGCGGGGATAGGAATTCCACCTTCTGCTCTTCCGTTCCCCACTGCAGCAGCGTCATGCTTGCCAACCCGACATGCACCGACATCACAACTCTCAGCGTGGTATCGATATATTCAAGTTCCTCACTGGCTAATCCAAGCGATATGTAATCCATCCCGCTTCCACCATATCGCACTGGAATACAAATCCCAAGGAGGCCCAGCTCAGCCATTCTCGGTAATACCTGCTCGTCCATTGCCTGATTGCGATCGGCTTCCTTAATCCCTGGATAGACCTCCTTGGCCCCAAAATCTCGAACCATTTTCTGTACCATCTCATGCTCAGACGAAAGGGAAAAATCCATTCATACCTCCATGGTAACTTGACTCGATTATAGACGGTCCAAATGCACTAGACAACCATCATAAACCCTCAGCTTACTAGGAGATTCGTCGTGACCGGCAAGCGAGGATCATGCCCATAAATCTGATTAAAGAGTGCACGATTCCCTCACCATGCATTCGCATCTGAGCAGCTCTTGGCACATAATCAACAGGTTCCATTGACGAAATCTTGTTGAGGGCCATAATCCAAGTCATGCTGAAGGTACCAGATGCCTGATCCCCTTCGAACGCGTTGGCCGCACATTCTCATCGCCTTCATCCTGCTCGTCATCCTCAGCCCGACGCCCACACCCAAACCTCTCACGGATGCCATTGAGGGAGCGACCATCTCGCTTCAATCGCACGATCTCCCCTCTGCCCTCTCTTACCTTGTGGCCATCGCCGAGTTTGAACCAGCGCTTGTGAACATCTACAACTTCGCTGTGGAACTCGCCGAGGAGGATCGAGATTACGACTGGCTCAGGGAGACCCTACCACGAGCCGAGGAATTGACAGGTGCGATTTCTATCTCGTCCTGCACCCGATGGCTGCTTGAATTTCAGACGGAACCTAAGAAAATCGCGCGAGATTATCTGACGGATTCAGAGCTGGACTGCCTCATTCTGCTGGAGGAGATCGAGGGCTATCTCGTTGATCAGTTCGATCAAGCTGATCCAGAAGAGGTGGTCCCTCTCATCGAAATGTTTATCCGCGATGATGAGAGTCCCGAACTAGAACTCCGCTATGCACTCGCCCTCGCTGCCACGGAACCCGAACTGGCGCTGCCATGGATCGAGAAGGTCGATGTCCCGGGGAACCCACACTCGCTGCTCCTTGATTCTCTGGCGGCGATAATCACGTCCACTCAATACGACAGCTCTACCAGGTTCGCACAAATCGGACGGAAATTTGCCGAGAGCAATTATTGGAAATTGGCGCGGATTTCTTTCGAACGGGCGCTAGACCTCAAACCCGAATACACCGAAGCGCGGGCATACTACGGCCTCGCCCTGGACATGAGTGGGAAAGATGGAGGTATGGAACTGGAACGTGCAATAGAAACAAATCCCGAATCTGCCATGGCATATGCGTTCATGGGTATCCACCAAGAAAACATTGGGGATCTCGAAGAGGCAAGGATAGCCTTTGAATCAGCCATCGAACTCCAGCCGGATAACGCGGGAACGATAGCTGAACTTGCCTCGATTTACGCACGTTTGGGGGAAATCGAATCAGCAAAATCAGCCTACATCCTCGCTGCTGAAATCGGAGATGATGATCCGGTGTTTTGGGCTCTGCTCGCTGATTTTTCGCTCACGCATGAGATTGAAATCGATACTTTGGGCATTCCTGCCGCCAGAAATGCAGTAGTTCTCGGTGAAGGAAGCCCTGAGGACCTCGCCGCACTCGGGTATGCGCATCTTCTTGATGCTGATTTTGTGCTGGCTGAGAGGATATTACGGTATGCCACCGTAAAAAGCCCCTCAAATGCAGCCGCGCATTACTATCTCGGACTGTTAAAGAATCTGCAGGGTGATACCCAGGGCGCCATTCTGTCGCTCATGCGGGCTGTATTGCTGGATCCGAATGGCCGCTACGGAGATCTGGCAAACCGCACCCTCGAAAAGCTCGTCCCTTAGTTCAAGAATTCAACACGAAATGCCTTCTCCCAGATTGAATGAACGGGTGAACGTCGACCACAGCAAGCAAATCTCAAGAGCAGTGTCTCATAATTGCATGGGAAAGAGGATGAATTCTTGTAAAAACATCATTTCAAGCATGTGACTTAAAGTGGGGTCGTCCTAAGCCCCCTACTGAAGATGGGCAACCAGCCGCAGAGGCGAGCCCTTGTACCCATTCCCCTCCGCCTTACCCCTCCTCCTCGTGTCATTTCGAGCGAAGCGAGAAATCCCCCTCACGACCGAGTCCTTGTGCCCATCTCTGGGAATTGAACCCCTTCAAAACCGCTTCTAAGATCCATTCTCTGGTCAGAGGAAGCCCTCTTTTCCCAATCATGGCTCCTGTCATTGATCTTGATAGGGGATTTCTCACCCCCCCTGGGGGTTCGAAATGACACATTAATGAGATCTTGAATGCGGGCGCTTTCACGCGATATTCGGAAGGACCTCTGCATGACAATCTCAAGAATCTCCATCCTTCGTTCCTGATCCCTTACCGCCTTATCCCTTGTTCTTACAAATCCTGGAGTGAACACGTTCCGGGACAGCTCCGTTGGGCTGAGGGGCAACCGTCGTTTCTATAGCAAGCTCGCCTGTCATTGGTAATGTGATCACTCAGGTGAGTCCCGTCTCCTCGGCATTTTTTGTTACGTAGTCTGTTCCAAGTGCCTCATCGAAAATCACCTTTACCTGTGCTAGAATGCAGCGTCTTTGATGGTGGATGATGGAGTTGATCAACCTGCGATCTTCCACAATAAAAATACTCCTCTTAGCATTTGTCGTGAGTGCATGCACCACGCTTACGCCGAAGGTTAATCCAGGTGAGGTTCTATTCCAGGATGATTTTTCGCGTCCATCAAGTGGTTGGGACCGTTACGAAGACGAGACGTATAAATCAGATTACGAAGATGAGATGTATTCAATTGAGATTCAACAACGAAATACCGAGGCGTGGGCTCTTCCAGGTCTCTCATTCGAAGACGTGATTATAAATGTGGAATCGTCCAAAGTCGCGGGTCCTGACGATAACGTTTACGGGGTCATTTGTCGCTATCAAGACTCTGAAAACTTCACCTTTTTTCTCATATCGAGTGATGGTTACACAGGGATCGGTGCCTATGTCGACGGAGAAAAGGAACTGCTCAGTCATCCAACACTTCTTCCCTCCGACGCGGTCAAAACTGGTGGAGGGAGTAATTACATGCGCGCAGAATGTGTTGGGGAACAATTAAGGTTGATGGTAAACAACCAGCTCGTCGCACAGGCGAGTACACAGAAGGTAATTATCGGGGACGTAGGTCTTATCGCCGGCTCATATAAAAAGAGTGGTGTGAAAATTCGATTCGACAACTTTTCGACAGTACAGCCATGAAATATATTAATATGGGTTGAGGGTTTTTTTGTGATGAAAGTTTATCTTGGCAGCGTAGGGTGTCGT
>CBDVCG010000116.1:0-6170 GCA_965372425.1 uncultured Anaerolineales bacterium | reverse complement strand
ATGGAGTACCTTGCGGGAGCTCGTCCATGATGGACTTCCACATATGTCCTTTGTGAAATGTCCATCAATGGAACTTCCTTTGGTGCGCCAGCCGGCTCGACTGAAAAAAGAGCCTTCTGAGGCTCTCCACCATTCACGGTCACGATCACGGCGATGACTGAAAACGCAGCGACCGCGATGAAGTCCGTGAAGGTGTAATCCACTGGGGTTGTCCTTTTCTGAAACATGATTTCCTCCTCATCCTCTGTCCGCATTTGCCATCAGATATGACCTGCTTCTAAAATACAAGTTCACCGTCAGCTATTGTCTGTTCCAGCGTTTCTTCAGCGTGTGTTCTCGAGTTTCAGCATCCAGTAGGAGAGGAGTACACGAGGATTGAGAATGACGTTACAATGTGCTTAAGCATGCTGACTTACGGAGGAGATAATGATTGAAATCTACAACAACAAAACCGGCGAGCCGATTGGAGAAATTACGCGGGAGCAGCTCCAGTTCCTCATCGATGCGATGGAGGAAGAATCGCTGGAGGACCAAGATTACTCGATCACGGCCATGGAACTGATGTCTTTCGAAGGCGACGGCGCCGATCCGGCTTTAATCGCCCTCTTACGAGGGGCGCTGGGCGACCAGAAAGAGCTCGTAATCCGCTGGGAGCTCGAGTAGAAAATGTCCCCTCATTTTTCGCTGTGCGGAGGCCTGATGGACCCTTGATCCATCGGGCATTTTCCTGATTAGAGCTTGTCATATCAGGCCCGATTATTGTAGACTTATAAACTCAAGTTTAGCGGATTAGGGAGGGAAGCGATGACGACGATCGGACAACTGCTGGATAAAAAAGGACACGAGGTGTGGTCGATCTCGCCGGACGCGTCGGTCTACGATGCGCTCCGTATGCTCGCCGAGCGGAATATCGGCGCCTTGCTGGTGATCCGCGGGGAGACGCTCGAGGGGATTGTGTCCGAACGTGACTATGCACGAAAGGTGATCCTGAAAGGGAAGGCGTCGATGAAGACCCCTGTTCGCGAGATAATGACGTCCGAGGTCGTTGCGATCGAGCCAGGCTGTACAATCGAGGAAGGCATGGCGCTCATGACAGAGAAGCGTCTCCGGCATTTACCCATCGTCGAGGGGGACAATGTGGTGGGGATGATCTCGATCGGCGATCTGGTCAAAGGAATCATCGAAGATCAAGAATTTATGATCGATCAATTGGAGAAGTACATCTCTGGAACGCGGCGCTAGACGATCGTTATCCTTCCATAAGGGAAGACCCCTCTGAATCCTGAGGGGTCTTCTATATAATAAGTATGATCTTCAGCGAGGCTACGAGGATCAAAGTGCTGTCTTACCGCTCTTCCACCAGGCCGATGACATTGCCATCGGGATCGGAAAACAAGGCCATCTTGACCATGTCGGGAATTTCCATCGGGGGCATGACGGTCTTTCCGCCGAGACTCTCAGCTTTGTCCAGCGCCTCCTGGAGATTCTTTACCTGCACATAGAATGTGGCGTGTCCGGGGGCGCCCTCCGGCGTGCCACCGATCCCCCCGGCGATGCCATGACCTTCATCATCGACCATCCCGTAGTTATCGGGATTGTTCGTGTCAAGCTTCCAATCGAATAATTCACTGTAGAACTTCTGGGCAGCTTCCCCATCCGGGCTGACGACTTCAAAATGAACCACTGGGTTTGGCATTTCGCTTTCTCCTTTTTCAATAGTAAAGCCATACGAAATCGGACTATTTTAGTATACAATATTTTATCGTTGTTTACGGGGTGATAATTTCCATTAATTCAGTAAGTAGTGTGGCGAGGTGTATACAACCCCGGAGGTGGCAAGTGCAGCATGCTGGCTGTCACCTGGGATTACGGAGGTGACCTTTGTCGGGCAGATACGGACAGGGTTTGCCCTTTATCGAGCCATAATGAAGTTCAGCGCAGAAGCGCGCACGGCCTTCATGCACACGATGGACTTCATCGATGTCGAGCATAAGCGTCTCGTTCGTTATCCTCATTGGTATTTATGGGCGCTCGGGGTGTCGCCTAATTAATAGGGGAAAGGATTCGGGGGCAGATTGCTCCAGCCTGTGTTGACTCGAGCCGATGAGGAAGAGGTCCCCTGCTGCCTTGAAGCGGTGACCGAAATAAACGTGGCTTTTTATGAGAAGCGAGGGTTTAAGGTCATCTGGGACGGGGATACCCCGATCCAAGGTGCGCACGTGTGGATGATGCTGAGAGATCCGGCGATTTAGTTCATTCCCACGGGGTTATATAAACTTCCTTGGCTAACGTGCTAATATTGCATGAGCAAATTGGCTCAGGATATTACGCTTTTTATGCTTCCTCCAACCCGGAGCCATCCACCAAAACGTGCTTGAACACCGGCGGACTTTCTAGCCCATAATACTGGATATGGTCATCCCAATCCTTCAACTTAGCTAAGTCACGAGCATTTCCCCGGCTTACAAGCCTACGCTTTCGTACATCAAGGGGGCACCCTACATAATGGATTTCTACGGCAGCCCCGAGTGATTTTGAGAGCTCTGAAGGCCAAAGTGGATCTCGAAGTTCCTTGGTAAAGGGGCCAACGACGACCACGTCTTGAATTGGAAGATTTTCCCGAGCAATATCGAAGAGCGTCTCGTAAATGGGTGCTCGAAAAGTTGACTTGAAGGTTTCGGAATCACGGTCATCCACGTCCTGTCCCGACTGGGCAAGCGCGAGTCGAACGAGTCGCTCTGTGACGGGATCAATGTCCAATAACGTCGCATGGTGAAGGGAAGCTAATTGCTCAGCGTAGGTTGATTTGCCAGAGCCCGGACTGCCGCATACGACGAAACACTTCTGCATTCTATCGACCTGACTTGGGAATCTTCACAGTTGGTCTAATCCCCACTCAGCATGATCGTTCGGGAAGTAGGCAATTAAATGTGCCCATTCAACCAGTCCACCACCTCGGACAACACGACTTCGTGGTCGATGTCGTTGTGCGGTTCGTGATAACCCTCTGGATATTCACAGTAGGTCTTATCTTCCGTCCCAGCTGAATTAAATAACCTGTGTGAATTTTCCGGCAGGGCGATGCGATCATCACCTCCCTGGAGCACGATAACGGGAAGTTTGAGTTCTGGGGCATGTTCCTGAACCAACTTTCCGCGTGAGAGGGTCTCCCCACCAAAACGAGCGCTTCCCCAATCATGTACCAGTGGGTCGTCTATATAAGCCTGCACCACCGCAGGATCTCGTGAGATTCCGGCAGCATCTGTACTTGTATGGAGCATAGTTCGTGGAGCGATACGAGAGAGGATCCGCGCTACTGTGATGATGATGGGTGAAATTCCCGGGGTTCCAACAAGCGGAGCAGAGGTGATCAGACCTTCGACCGAATCGGGATAATGCAGAATGTAATCGAGTGCAATCAATCCCCCAAGGCTGTGGCCATACAAGAACAATGGTGTCGCGGCGGATTCTCCCCGTACATGATTTACGACCGCATCCATGTCCAGGCGGAATTCCTCCCACGCCATCAAGAATCCACGTTCTCCCTCGGAGCGACCATGGCCTCTGAGATCGTAGGCGTGCACGGCATAACCAGCCAGCACCAATGGATTTACCACGTTGAGGTATCTGCCGCTGTGCTCACCGTGACCATGCACGACGAGCACATTCCCGCGTCGGGTTTGTTCAGGCACCCACGACTGATAGTAGAGTTGGAGATTATCATAACCAGAGATATGGGATTCATGGTGCTGCATGATTGCGACTCCTTGAAACCGGGATCATACACCGAGACGGCACTCTCAGCGTATTGCAAAAACCATTATATACGTACAGCATAAATCTTCGTACTTAAATGAGACTGAACGATACGTGGTATGAACGGCTGCGTACTATACCGGCATGTTGAAAATTCTGGAACTGAGAGATCGTGGCGCTGATGACCTCAGGGAGGCATTTGACCTCAGGGAGTATCACGCGCTCGTGGCCTAGAAAGGTAGCATCCCGCCGGAAATTCTCGAGCAGGTCGGGGAGACCTATAGCACAAGTAAAAAACAGGCATTCAGGCCAACGGCGCTTTGCGAAGCCCCTGTCTGTCCGGCTGTTAAGTGCTATGATGAGGGATAAGTCGCCGACGAAAATTATTCAGTGAGGATGGGTTGATATGGCTGAAAAAGGGAAAAAAGATAAGGCTGGACGAGAAACCAAAAAAAAGCCCAAGCTTACGATAAAAGAAAAACGTAAACTAAAGAAAGAAAAAAAGCAGGACAAAGGTTATTAAGGTATCCCAGTTTTTATGGGTAGCCATTCTGATCTGAGGCGCGATGAGGCATTTCGTTGTTAGTCGGGATTTATCTCAGTGAGGATTGAGGAAACGAAGTCGCGGAGTTCACCCTGAGCTATGTCGAAGGGCTCCTCAATGTAATATCATCTCATCCTAATCAAGTTGACTAACAGCTGGTCATCCCACCGGATCAGCTATGGGCACCCGCACCTCTCAACGGGTGCCTGACCTTATGTGACAGGTCGCTCCAATGTCCTGCCCCCCCACTTGAGGAATATCAACCAGGGAGGTGCCGTATGCACAAGCCAGCAGGGACCGATAGACGTTGGAGCGATCGCGTGGTCGTAGTTTCATCGATCTTTGCCGGGTTTGGCGTCGCTCATCTGATTGATGATTTCCTGTACGGTGTTCCTGCAGAATTTAATTTATCCAACCCACCCACGCAATTTCTGGCATTGGCGTTCTTCGCTGCGCTTACGGGGTTGATTGCGTTAGCGGCCCGAGGAAGCCGAGCCAGTTACCGGGGCTTGATCACCATCGGTCTCTTGCTGGCACTTGCCGATACCTTGAGGCATATTCCCGAGATCGTTGGATCGGTGACTTTTCGTTCCGGTGCGGCTTCAATTTTCTTCTCAGTAGGTTTGATCGTTTCAGGGTTGGTGACGGCATCGGTTGCATGGTTTGCATTACGGCAATATGGCACGGTGCAATCCCCCGTAATAGACGAGTAGTTCGTCATCACGTATTTGCAGCGCAGGTCCTCATTTCTCATCAAGATTGGTTGTTCGATATTAAAAGCAGTGCGTCAGTCGGCGTAGTTTTGATCATTGCCGTTCGCTTGAATCGACTATCGCCATGGTCTCCATAATAGGAACGTCAAACAAATTAACTTTCTGGTCCATAGACCAGGCGATTTCCTCAATAGTAGGATGGCGATGAAACAGGTGAATCCACGTATTCTTATGTCTAGGAAAGCGAGGAAAAAAGAATGAATTCCATTCCTTATTAGAAAGCCCGGACGTTTGTTATTATTGGGCATCACGAACACTCCCGCGTAAGAAATCCACTCTCTGTCGCATCCCACCTGATAGAATTCAAAAGATAAATGCGTGTTGGTATAAATCGTTTTCCTTGGTGAGGGTGAACAATGTCTGGAAAATCTCGAGGTGTTCGAACTGTTATCAATCCTGAATTCGTCATTGAAGGTGCCGGTGTGCGGCTGCGGCGTTCGTTCGGCCCCAGCCGGGAGAACCCGATGGACCCGTTCCTGCTCTTCGATCACTTCGCCTTCAATGACCCCATCGAGGGTCCCATTGTTGGATTCCCGACACATCCGCATCGTGGCATCGAGACCGTCACGTACATGCTCGAGGGCAACACACGCCATCGTGACAGCTTGGGGAACACGGGTGTGATCGGTCCCGGCGATGTGCAGTGGATGACGAGCGGTCGCGGCATCATGCACGAGGAGATGCCCAAGCGGGGCCCGGAGGGACGGGTGACTGGGTTCCAGCTCTGGGTGAATCTGCCCGCAGCCGAAAAGATGAGCCAGCCGCGCTACCAGGAGGTTCCGACGGATACGATCCCCATGGTGGAAACGGACGGTGTCAGTGTGCGCCTTGTCGCCGGGGAATTCGATGGAAAAAAAGGCCCAGTTACCGAGATCGCCGCCCAGCCGCTCTACATGGACGTGACGCTCGAGCCTGACGCCTCATTTGAGCTGCCTGTGTCCGAAGGTCATTCCGCGTTCGCCTACGTGCTCGAAGGTGGCGGGCTATTTGGCGAGGGCGAGTTCGTCGAAGCGGTGAAGATGGTTGTGTTCGAGGACGGGGATTCCGTGCACATCGAGGCAGGTTCGGATTCACATGTACGGTTCATCCTCGTCGCC
>CBDVCG010000115.1:0-6202 GCA_965372425.1 uncultured Anaerolineales bacterium | reverse complement strand
TTAGAGATTAAGGGTGAGGCGATCTATCGAGTCAGGGCATATCGGCGTGCGAGTGAAGGGCTTAGATCCCACGCTGTCGACGCTCAGGATCTTCAGGAACGAGGAGAGCTCGAGGAGATTTCGGGTGTGGGAAAGGCGATCGCAGAAAAAATCGATGAGCTTCTGCGTACGGGTGATCTCGAGTTTTATGAACGGCTGACCGCCGAGGTGCCGCCATCTCTGCTCGAAGTTCTCGAGGTGGAAAATGTGGGCCCTAAGAAGGCAGCTCGATTCTGGAAGGAACTCGGGGTGGTGACCCTGGAAGATCTGGAAGCGGCGGCACGCGCAGGCAAGGTTCGTGAGATGAATGGGTTCGGGGCGAAGTCCGAGGGCAAGATCTTGGAAGCGATCGATGCGTATAAGAAGCGCGACCATGCGCGCATCCTGATCTCTGAGGCAAAGGGCTTGGCGGTTGAGATCGTGCGTCGAATACGCGCGCTGGAGGGAGTCGTCGAGGTTGAAGTCGCCGGCAGTCTGAGGCGATCGAAGGAGACGATCGGAGATCTGGATATTGTCGTGGCAGCGACGAATCCGCAGATGGTGACTGAATCGTTCCTCGCATTTCCGGAAATTCAAAAGATTCTTGCTCAGGGTGACGTTAAAGTAAGCGTCTTGCTCTCGCGAGGGTTACGCCTGCAGCTCTGGGTTCATCCACCCGATCGCTTTGGTAGTGCGCTCCAGTACGCCACAGGCTCACAATTGCACAACGTGCGGCTGCGAGAGTTGGCGAAAAAGCAAGGGTTGTCCCTCTCCGAACATGGCTTTATGCGTGACGATGGCACTGAGATTTTATTTGCGCAGGAGACGGAGGTGTACGCTGCGTTAGGCTCACCATGGATCCCACCGCAATTACGAGAGGATCGTGGTGAGATTGCTGCGGCGCTGGCTGGCGAACTCCCAGAGCTAGTTTCCTCGGACGATGTTCGCGGTGAACTACACGCGCATTCTGATTGGAGCGACGGCAAGGTTTCCATCGAACAAATGTGCTCCGCTGCCCTGGAGAGAGGTCTCAGCTACCTGGCGATTACGGACCATTCCCGCAGTCTAAGCATCGCAGGTGGGTTATCCATCGATGATTTGAAGAAGCAGAGGGTCGAGATCGATCGTGTGCAACAGCACATGGGCGATAAGCTCAAGATTTTTCAGGGAGCGGAAGTGGAGATATTGACAGATGGGGGCTTGGATTATCCGGATTCGGTTCTGGGGGAATTAGACTTTGTCATCGCTTCACTTCATATGGGGCTCCGCCAGCCCCAAGAGAAGGTGACAGCACGCATTCTGGGTGCAATTGAAAATCCACATGTGGATATGATCGGACATCTTACCGGGCGGTTGATTGGAAGGCGGGATCCGGCTGACATGGATCTCGAACCCATACTTCAAGCTGCGGCGGATCGAGGCGTGATCCTGGAAATTAACTCGAATCCAGAACGGTTGGATTTGAAGGATATTCACGTCCGTCGAGCGGTCGAGTTAGGATGCCTTACAGCGATCAATACCGATGCGCATCATCCGGACCATCTTGATTTTCGTCCCTTTGGGATCGGGACAGCTCGCAGAGGGTGGGTCGAGGGGTGGTCAGTCGTGAACACATGGAAGTTTAAGGAGGTTGAAAAGTGGCTAAAGCGGAAAAGGAGATTCTGAGTATAGCGCAACCCAGCAGTAGGAAGGGGGTTGTAGCATTGATAGAAGCATATTGCGTGATCGAAAGGAGAAAATAAAATGCCACGCATCGGAATCATTACGGATAGTTCCGCTTATATTCCGCCAGACCTTGTCCAAAAATATGATATCAAGGTGGCTCCGTTAATCTCTATATGGGGTGAGGAGGAATTAGAAGACGGCATCGACATCATGCCAGATGAATTTTATGCTCGGTTGAGAGAAGCGGACGATCTTCCGACAACGTCTCAGGCAACCATTCGTTATTTCGAGAGCTTATTCAGGCCTCTGGTTGAGCAGGGCACACCGATCCTCGCGATCGTCCTTTCAGAGAAATTATCGGGGACGTTCTCCTCGGCAACACAAGCGAGGGCAATGTTTCCCGATGCGACCATTGAACTGGTGGATTCGGAAACGATTTCAATGGCACTCGGATATCAAGTGTTGGCAGCCGCTCGAGCAGCAGAGGCAGGAGGATCATTCGAGGATGTTGTCAAGCTGGCGAAAGGCGCCAAAGAGTATACGGGAATCTACTTCGTGGTCGAGACCTTGGAATACCTCCATCGCGGGGGGAGGATCGGCGGCGCCTCACGTATTTTTGGCTCTGCCTTGAACATTAAGCCGATTCTCTGGGTGGATGACGGGCAAGTCGAACCGCTTGAGCGAGTACGGACCAAGGGCAAGGCCGTCAGCCGTCTATTAGAAATACTGGATGATAAGTTGGCTGGCAAACCTAATTTACGAGTTGCGACTCTGCATGCCGGTGTAGAGCAGGAAGCCGTTGATTTACTCAAAGTAGTGGAGGAAAGGTGGGCAACAGTTGAAGGTCATGTCACACCCGTGAGCCCTGCAGTGGGAACGCACGTCGGTCCGGGAACTGTGGGGATTTGTTACTCAACAGATTTATAATCTCGGATAGAAGGTCAGGACATTGTTACACCTTTGCATTGTGCAGGGGTGTAAATCTGACAAAAATTCTTCGTGATGAAACAGCCACTCTATGCCTCTCTAATAGAGTGGCTTTCGTGTCGGGTGATGTGCCAATTGGCAGCCTGAGTTCAATCAGAAGCGTGCATTAAAGAAACCCGCAGCTTGCTGCGGGTCACCTTCCATGGAAAATGCCTTTTGAGGTGCCCCCATACCCCCGCCTTGCCCCTCATCCCTGCAGCAAGCACCAGGGCATTCCGGCATTTTCCCATAATAGCGGTATTCGGATGAAAATGATAGAATATCGACTTGGGTATTCAAGCGCTTTTTTTTTTTATAACCAATACATGATAATTTCGGTGAGGTAAGGGCTGGGGATTGTTCCTCGTCAGGTTGCTAAAACCAAACTAATCTGCTTGAAAAAGATGAGGAGAAGCTGAAGTGAAAGAGCGTTCCATCTTTGTCATCATAGTTCTTTCCATCGTTCTGATGGGCATCGGTCTATTTGTGGCAACTCAAGCGGATCTCAGCTTCCTTCTCCCAGAGGAAGCTTCTGCTGAATCGGTGCTCATCGATGGGCTCTTCCGTATGCTCATGGGCGTCGCCACGGTCGTATTCCTGCTCGTGGAGGGCGTTTTGCTATACACCGTGATCCGATTCAGACGGAAACCAGGGGAGGAGGGCGACGGAAAACCCGTACATGGGAACAACACGCTTGAGATTGTATGGACCATCATTCCCGCAATAATCGTCGCTGTGATCGGTGTGTACGCCTACCAAGTTCTCACGACCATTGAACAACCACGCGAGGATCCTCTCGTTGTGCAAATCATCGGGAGGCAATTCTCCTGGGAATTTGTCTACCCTGAAAGCCGCATCAGTTCAGGCGTGATGCATCTCCCTGTCGATCGTCCTGTTCAATTCCAAATAGAATCGAAGGATGTGATCCACTCTTTCTGGGTACCGGCGTTTAGACTCAAACAGGACGCAACGCCTGGACAGATCGACGAATTTGTCATCACCCCCATAAAAATTGGTCGCTATCCGATCCGCTGTGCCGAACTTTGTGGAGCTGCGCATGCAGCGATGGTGTCAGAAGTGGTCGTTCAATCTGAGGTAGATTTCGAGGCCTGGGTGGAAGCTGGCGGAACCACGCTGAGCCCGCCATCTGAGGACGAGACATCCTCACAACCAACACCCGGCGAAGGGGATACAGCCCCAGACACTTCCCCTGAAGAAGTGCAGGCTCAAGGGCGAGCACTATTCATCGAATTGGGCTGTGGTGCCTGTCACACGCTCGCAGATGCGGGCGGCGCGGGTGCGGTAGGGCCACCCCTCGACGGGATTGCATCCACGGCTGCTACGCGTGTGGATGGTATGGCTGCCGACAGCTACATGCTGAAATCCATCATCAATCCGGATGATTATATTGTGGAGGGATTTCCCCCGGGTTTGATGCCCAAGGATTATGGCGATCGAATTTCCGAAGAAAAAATCGAGTTGCTCGTAAAATACTTGCTCACGCAATAGCTGGAGTTGGAACTACAAGATTGAGGAGTTTGAATCCTTATGAGTGTACAAGCAGAGGCGATGAGCCAGAAACCGACCTGGAGAAAGTATTTCTCCTGGAACACCGATCATAAGGTCATTGGTATCCAGTACATCGTGACGACGTTCCTCTTCTTCGTCATCGGCGGCGCTCTGGCGATGGTCATCCGCGCTGAATTGGCACAGCCGGGTTCAGACCTTGTAAATGGAGTGGAATACAATCGTCTTCTCACCAACCATGGCTCGGTGATGATCTTCCTGTGGATCATCCCCATCATGGCGGGATTTTCTAACTACGTCCTTCCGCTCATGATCGGGGCGCAGGACATGGCGTTCCCGAACCTAAACGCACTCTCATTCTGGTTGATCCCCCCGGCCGGCATCATTATGCTGACGAGTTTCTTCGTCGGGGCAGCAGAAAGCGGTTGGACCGCATACGTCCCGCTGTCGCTCACAGCGCCTTTTGGTCAGACGCTCTGGGCTGTGAGTGTCCTCCTACTGGGCATATCTTCCCTCATCGGTGCAGTTAATTTTGTGACCACGACACTCACGATGCGCACCGAGGGAATGGGGTTCTGGGATATGCCGCTCTTTGTCTGGAGTATGCTGGCGACCTCCTTGATGATCCTCATTGCCACCCCGATGCTCACGGCTGGCCTCGTCCTCATCGCAATGGATCGTGTGGCTGGAACGCTATTCTTCGTGGTTCAAGCCGGCGGCGACCCAATCTTCTGGCAGAATATCTTCTGGTTTTACTCACATCCGGCTGTATACATCATGATCCTTCCCGCGATGGGGATCATGTCGGAAGTTATCCCGGTTTTTTCAAGAAAGCCCATATTTGGATATAAAGCGATTGCCCTATCAAGCATGGCAATCAGCATCCTGGGGCTTTTGGTCTGGGCTCATCACATGTTTACGAGTGGAATGAACCCTGCGCTTCGGGTCCCCTACATGATCACCTCGATGATCATCGCCGTCCCAACCGGGATAAAAATATTTTCATGGTTGGCGACGATGTGGGATGGAAAACTCGAGTTTAAGACGCCGATGCTTTTTGCCATCGGCTTTCTCGCAATGTTCCTTATCGGGGGAATAACGGGAATTTTCCTGGCTGCGATACCCATCGATCTTCACGTCCATGACACCTACTTTGTCGTGGCGCACCTCCATTACGTGCTCTTCGGGGGCAGCGTATCTGCAGTGTACGCAGGTCTCTATTATTGGTTCCCAAAAATTACCGGTCGAAAATACATCGAACCCCTGGGTAAAGCCCATTTCTGGATGAACTTTATCGGTACGAATCTTACCTACCTGCCTTTGTTCCTCGCTGGTCTCTTAGGCATGCCGAGGCGGGTGGCGGATTATGCACCCGAATTTGCCACTTTGAACATGCTTGCCACTATAGGGGCAATCATTCTGGGCGCTTCAACCCTCCCATTCCTTTATAACGCAATCGTAAGTTGGGCACGGGGTCCAAAAGCAGGAGACAATCCATGGCGAGCGCTTACGCTTGAGTGGACGACGACATCACCGCCGCCCGAAAACAATTTCGACTCACCCCCGGTCCTTAGGCACGGTCCGTATGATTATGGGGACCCAACCGTCCAGATTGAGAGCCAACCTTCCTGACCTTATACACAGGGTTTACAGGAGCTAATCACATGGGAACACACGCAACAAGTTACGAAAGTCCATTCAAATCCGGCAAGGCATTGGGTTTAAATCACATCAAACTCGGGATGTGGCTTTTCCTCGCCAGCGAGGTCATGTTTTTCGGAGGCTTGCTCTCCGCCTTCCTTCATTACCGGGTCAGCGCTCCTGCTCCGGTCGAGGATGCGCTCCTCAACATCACCCTTGTTGGCATCAACACGTTTGTGCTGCTGACTTCAAGCTTCACGGTCGTGCTCGGTTTTGATTCCATTCGGAATGGAAATACAAAAAGACTCGGGCTTTTCCTCGGTGGGACAATCGTGCTAGGCGTGCTTTTCCTGAGTGGACAGGTGGTTGAGTTCTACAGCCTCAC
>CBDVCG010000114.1:0-6243 GCA_965372425.1 uncultured Anaerolineales bacterium | reverse complement strand
TGAAACGCTGAAAAGAAATGATTTCGCTGATCTCTTCCTACAGCATATCCGTCAACTTTCAAGGCGCACTTGCAGCGATGAAAATGCAGGCTCTTTCCGCCTCTGTCCCAGCCAACCTGATCCATAAACCAATGAACTGCATTCAGTGTTTTTCTCAGCAGTTTCAGTCCCAATCAGCGTCTCAATGGTTCAGGACGTTTTTGGATGAATCTTCAATTGCGTTGGGATCTGTCTGATGCGAGAGAATCCGAGGCAAACGAACTAAAAAAGATCCGACCCTTTCATGCTTGAGAGACTGTTAGCCGATCCATTCGTTGTAACCAGTCCTATGCGGAGGGCATAGTCTTTGCCCTCAGCAAGAATTGAGTATATTTTCAAGCGAAATTTTGCCTCGCAAAAATAGACATCCCTAATCAATATTAGATGTTGGTTTGTGCAACGCCCACCATGAACTTAATGCCGTGGTTGCATCTTCCCGGATAATTTCGTCTGCGAAATCAGAAATGGACGTCCTCTGCGGGTTGATTTCGACGATATACGCGCCATGGTCTTTGGCGATCGCGGGAAGTGACGCCGCAGGCTGAACGAGTGCGGAGGTACCTATGACGAGCATGACCTCGGCTTGGGATGCAAGTCGGAGGGCTGCATCAAGTTTTTCAGGATTGAGCGCTTCACCAAACCAGACCACTGCAGGGCGGGCGAACTCCCCACATGCGCTGCATCGTGGGGGCAGCTCGGGAAGGGGTACCTGCTTGTCGCTCCAGGCTGCGTCACATACGCTGCAACGCATCTTCCAAATCGATCCGTGTATTTCCAGGACTTCGAGATTACCTGCGTCTTCATGCAGCCCATCCACGTTCTGTGTGATCAGTGCGAAATGCGGGATGCATCTCTCCATATCTGCTAGTGTGAGATGCGCGGAATTAGGCCTGGCGGCAGCGATGATTTCACGCCGCCAATTGTAAAAATCCCAGACGAGTTTCGGATTTTTCGCGAAGGCTTGAGGAGTTGCGAGTTGTTCTGGTCGGTACTGATTCCACAGCCCATTTTGGTCTCGAAACGTGGGGATACCGCTGCCGGCAGAGATTCCAGCACCAGTCAGGACTACGACCGCGGTACGGGGCTTTAAAATCACGTTAGCTTGAAGGTGGGGCTATGAATTTGTTTGCTTCGAAGATACCCCGCAGCTTGCTGCGGGGTTCTTCACTCTCTAGTTTTCAAAGATCCAGGGATCGCTATCACGGTCCCATGGTGTTATTTCCTCGTCCCTGAACCAAAGCTGGATCTCCGTTTTGGCTGTCTCCAATCCATCTGATGCATGTGTGAGATTTCTTCCCACCTCGAGACTAAAATCATGCCTGATCGAGCCTGGCGCAGCCTCAGTAGGCATTGTAGCGCCCATCGTCTGCCGCACCGCAGCTATGGCATCCGGCCCTTCCCAGATCATCGCCATGACGGGGCTGGACGTGATGTAAGAAATGAGACCTTCGTAGAAAGGTTTGCCCTTATGCACGGCGTAGTGTTCTTCTGCAAGCTCAACAGGTACGGATTGAAATCTGGCAGCTACGATCTTTAATCCACGATTTTCCAGGCGACGGGTTATTTCTCCGATCAATCCACGCTGAACTGCGTCGGGTTTAATGAGTACAAGTGTACGTTCCAAGATTACCTCCAATACACATGAACTCGGGAGTTCCCGAGTTCATGTCGTCTTCTTCCGTATGTGCGCTAAAATCAAGCGACTTCCATCCCTTTTTGATAAGCTTCGATCGCATCCGACAGCCTATCCACCTTCATATACGCATCACCGAGTGTCTGCCACATCGTCGCTAGATTTGAGTAGCGCTGCACAGCGCTCTCCAAGTCGTTGATCACTGTGTCAAGTTCCTGTTTCCTCTCGATGAGCTTTTTGTATTCTGATAGCGCATGTCCTGCATCTCCAGCACTCAAGGATTGACGTGCAGTCTGAAGAAGCTGGGATGCATCCGTCGGAGGTTCCTTATACTCAGGAGCCGGTACCGCGCTTACTTTGCTTACTTCTGGTTCCGGTTGGGGTATCGATGGAATACTTTCAGCGCTTATCGCCTCTGCAGGGGCCTGATCTACAACACTCCCTGGCTCAGGCGCCACCGGCGGGAGGGGTTCTCCACGATCCGGACTCGGTGGGATTGCAATTACAGGTTCTTCAGGTGCGATCGCGGGCTCCGGTGTGGTTGTAGGAACGGGAGCTGGCGGCTGGGGGGGTGCATCTGAGACCTGTGCAGGCTCTTTACTCAACCAATCCGGTACTTCTGGTTCTTCCTGGATGACTGCTTCTTGTGAAGGTCGCGTTACATCTTGATCGACAGTCTGAGGTGGTGTCTCAGCACTAATTTCCTTCTCCACCCCCGTTGGAGCAATCTCAGAGATGACCGTTTCATCGGCCGGTTGGGCAGCCATCTCGTGCAGCCAGCTTGGAGCTTCAGCCTCCGTCCCTGCGGGTTCTGGGGGAGCCTCAACTTCAGGAGTCAAGTCGAGATCAGGTATATCAACTTCGGCTTCAACGCTGCGCTGCGTGGCCAGATCCTCGAGCCACTGCAGGCTCGCATCTGGTTCATCGGGTGGTACATCGTCAACAACGGATGGTTCACTGGCTGCAACGGGAACATCGGTGGGGACACCGGGCGCATCTTCAGCCACCTCGTCTCGTTCCGCCAGATCTTCCAGCCACTTGAAAACTTCTTCATCATCGAGGTCATCTGCCACACCAACCTCTTCAGGTGAAACCTGATCCTCGCTCGTTCCAATGGTTTCAACCACAGGAGGAACGGGTGCTTCTGCAGGTGGTTGATCAAAATCTGAACCGATCCCCGCGAGCCGGTCTCCGATCTCCACCTTCTGGACTTCGTCTCCATCTGCAACCGAAACGGGTTCTTCCTCAAGGCTGTCGAGACGAGAGAGATCAGGTGTGGGGGCTTCTTGATCAACCGGTTCTGCAATTCCCGAAAGCCAATCTGGGATACTGCGTTCGCCAGGCGATGGTGGGGCTGCTTCTTCGGGCTCAGGGATGGCGCTATCTGGCAGCTCCTGAGCAGAATCCGGCGTTTCCGCCTCATCCACATCATCGGGGTCACCAAGCCTGCTCAGCCAGTCCGGTGCTTCACCTTCTGCCATTACGGGTTCTTCCAGTTCATCTGTGCCAATACCTTCAAGCCAATCGGGGACTTCGCCTTCCTCGGGTACAGCCAGATCTGGTTCTGCAATACCGCGCAGCCAATCGGGAGTCTCCCGGGCGGGCTTTGCCGCTTCTACATCTGGTTCTGGAGTCGGCTCGGGCTCTGCTGGAATCACGCGGTCCAAGTCGTCAGCGTCCACAGCGGGGAGTCCCGAGTCAATGGGGGGCGCAGCATCTTGCTGTGAAGCCGCTTCGGCTACACCGGCCAACCATGAGGGGGGTGCTTCAGCCGAGGGGGTTTCGACTTCCTCGACTGCTTCGGGTTCTTCGCTCATTCCTTCGAGCCAGGAGGGGACTTCTGCTTCTTCTTCCGAGGAGTCGACCACTTCCTTAGGGCTGGTTTCCTGCATCCAATCCGGAACGACGCCAGCTTTTGGTTTCTCTTCCTCTTCGGTTGCTGGTTTATCGCCTAACCATGTGATGATTGTCGATGTTGCACCAGGTGCATCGTCTTCGATCCAGGTTGGAACTCCTGGGGCATCTGGATCAGCGACAACTTGCTCCGCTGCTGGTTGCTCCGGTTTTACGACATCAGGTTCGGGAGCTCCAGGGGGCTCAGGGGTTACCTCTTCTGCATCTTCTGCGATCTCACCCAACCAGTCGGGAATTCCTATTCCAGGATCTGGCTCCGCTTGTGCTTCTGCGGGTTCTTGGACTTCCTCTTCAACACCAGTCGGCGCAATGTCTTGCAGCCAGCTGGGGATATCTGCCGGGGCGAGCTCGCCTTCGTCAGAGGTTGGAGGAGTACCGGGCTGGGGTGAGTCTAGCTCTTCATCGGAGAAAGAGATTGGACCTTCTTCTACTTCACCATCCGAAGGTTCCCATCCAGCTTCCTTCATCCACTCTGGTACCTGATCGTCTTGTTCTGAATTATTTTTCATTTGATTACCCTCAGCACCGACAAGTGCGGGAGTTGTGCCAACACCGATACTCGGAGAAGGTTCTACATCTTGCAGCCATGATGGTGAGCTGCTTATGGGTTCTTTTTCTGGTTCCCCTTTGGATAAATCAACACCCAAAGAGGCGACCCACTCAGGCTCAGCCTTTTGAAGCGGCTGACCTGGGAGCCAATCCAGCCTCTCTATTCGGACGGAATTGGCATCGACTGTGTTGGGATCGATTCCGGCATTCTCAACAAAGGAAGCGTAGGGATCCAGGGCGGCTAGCTTGCGGTGGAATTCACTCGCCTCGCTAGATTTATCTTGTTGTTGAAGCATGGCTGCCATGATGCGGTTCGCCTCACGACAGAAGGGTAAACGTTCAAGAATCTGAGTACATACCTCCTTTGCCTCAACACTCTGTCCCGACTTCCAGTACATAGTCGCTAAAAGTACCTGCAATTCCGGCCGATCCGAATCTTCCTTCAGGGCAGATCTCAGTTCTGCAATAGCCTGGGCGTAGAGCTCGCCCTGAGCATACTGCCTTGCAAGGGCGCCTCTGGTGAGCCGAATTTTATGCGGCTCGAGACCGTCGCGCCTGCCGATCAGACGGCTGAGTTCTTGTCGAATAGCCGGGTTTGCTGGTTTGGTTTCATACGCACGCTCCATGTGCCAAATAGCCGCATCAAGATTTCCTTCATCCTCACGTACAATCGCCATCCCAATGTGCGAAACAAAGTCATCCGGCACTGCAGAGAGGACACGTTGGAAAATGTCCGCAGCGTCACCATAGCGTTTTGCCTCCAGGTATGATTTTCCCAGCAGCCTGTATGTGTCCAGATGTTTGGGATAGGTCTCGAGGATGTGTCTGGAGTGTGCAATCGCCTCATCGAGTTGATCTCGCTCGATCAGGTCGTCTATTTGCTTCACATATGCGCGTAGCGATATTTCTGCCATGGCAGTGCCTTATCAATGAGAGTATGCCTTACAACACACGATTCCGCAAGACAGATTTTTCTACCACGTTTTGTATAGCAATATTGATGCCGGAAGAAGAAAAAACATGAAACCATGCAAGAATCCCTCATAAGCTGTGGTTGCGGATGACTTCGTCAATAATTGCATTCGCGTCCGTATCCGGTTGCGGGGGTGATCCTAAAGGGTCACCTAGGTATTCTTCCTCCGTAAGTGAGAAGAGAATGGCTTGCACATTTTCGGCCAGCGCCTCTGGATCATATCCACCTTCAAGGACATAAATTATCCGGCTCTCACAGAGTGCATCAGCCAATTTTTTTAACCCACACCCGAGGGTGTAAAAACCCCTAGTCGTTGACTGCAGTGATGCGAGCGGGTCTCTCCAGTGTGCATCAAATCCTGCTGAAACAAGAATTGCCTCCGGTTTGAAACGATATGCCGCCGGAGAGATAATTCTCTCGAGGATTGCCGCAAATGCGGTGTCCCCAGAGCGGGCGGGAAGGGGGATATTGATAATACTTCCCTCACCGTCATCAAGCCCTTTTTCATCCAAGGAACCTGTTCCGGGATAAATCCCCCATTGATGGGTGGATACATAGAGGACAGTTTCGTCCAGTTCAAATATAGCCTGGGTGCCATTGCCGTGATGTACGTCGAAATCAATGATCATGACTCTAGGGAAACCCTCGGCTTGTAGTTTTCGAGCAGAGATGGCGATATTGTTGAATAGACAGAAACCCATGGCTTGGGTTGCCGCGGCATGGTGTCCCGGAGGGCGGACAAGAGCGAATCCATATTTACACTTTCCATGGATCACCGCATCGATCACGGCCCAGGTACCGCCCACGGCTTCAAGAGCAGCTTCGAAGGAGGCCGGGGTGACGTACGTATCTCCATAATCGACGAATCCTGGTCCTGAGGCACTCGCTCTTTGTATCTCTCGAATGTACTCATCGGGATGGACCAATTGAATCGTCTCTCTTGGCGCCGGTTCAGGGTTGATCTCACTTATAAAATTATTAAGAGGGCTGTCAAATATGCGATGAAAGTGCGCGAATCGATCTGGTGACTCAGGATGACCTGCAAGGATATGCTGCGGGGATGGAACAAGTGAAATTGCGATTTTCTCGACACTCATGCGCTGTCTACACACCCCCTAGGAAAAAAAATTGACAC
>CBDVCG010000113.1:0-6251 GCA_965372425.1 uncultured Anaerolineales bacterium | reverse complement strand
AATGGAACATTTTCAATGCCGCTCATAACAAAATTTTCAAGTTGAGGGTCTTCGAAATTTCGAACACACATATGCGTTATCATCTGTCAGATTACTCTTCCGGGTGAAGGCAAGAGCTGCCTCGTCAGGATGACACCGTCTCAATCAGGATTCGTACCTATCATATCCCAACTTATTCGTTTCCGGGGGTCGCACACGGATTGGTTCAGATTACGGATTGGACATTGTGAAGTGAAGAACCCTAAATGGGGGGTTCCACCCCTATACCCAGCTTACCATTCATCCATACAGCAAGCTATTGGGTATTCTAGCTTTTTCCCATAAATAGTCTCATTTCCCGGATCAGGTGGAGGCATAATCACAATTCATGAGCTGCAGTCACTTCACTCAAAAGCTACTTTATCTGCTGCCCTCCTCACACCACCTCATCGTCCACGAACAGAGAATCCGCCGCTACAAAGCTTTATTCGCGGTGATGTATTCAAGAGCATCAATCGTCGTTAGGATGCCGTGGGGGTGCTCCTTCTCGTCCACGATTACAACTACTTTCTCCGCAACGAGGTGCGGCAGCACCTCACGAAAGCCTGTCCCTCTAAGCACCCTTGTGACATCCGTCTGAATCCACCCTTCGATCGAATCGTCAACGGAACAATCCTCCTCAGTAGAGACCAGGCAGCTAAGCAAATCGACCTCACGCACAATCCCCAGCAATTCGTTCGCATTATTCACAACTGGCAGCTGGGAGACGGCATGCTCACCCATGAGCGCGATAACCGTGCCAATCTGATCTGATGGCGTTGCCATGACCAGCTCATCTCTCCCATGGATCATGACGATGTCATCCACGCTTGCCTCATCGAGATCCAGATCGAGAAATCCATGTTCCCGCATCCAGTTGTCATCAAAGACTTTCGAGAGGTATCGTGAGCCAGAGTCAGGGAGAATGACCACGACCAGCCGGTCAGGGCACAGCTTGGAAGCATATTTCATCGCACCCGCGAGCGCAGCACCGGATGACCCTCCAACAAAGATTCCCTCTTCTCGCGCCAATCTCCGTGTCCATAGAAATGATTCGCCATCCGTCACACGCACCATTTCATCTATCAACGAGAGATCCAACGTGGAAGGAACGAAATCCTCCCCGATACCCTCGACTTTGTACGTAGCCGCCTCGAGTCCGTCAATATTTCCCCCTCTCTGCCATGCATCTAGAAGGATCGATCCGGTCGGGTCCACGCCGACGATTTGAACATCATGGTTGATTTCACGGAAGAACTCGGCGATTCCCGTGATTGTCCCCCCAGTTCCGAGCCCACAGACAATGTCTGTAACCTCCCCACCCGTTTGCTCGAGTATTTCAGGAGCGGTCGTTTCATAGTGGCTCTGGGGGTTTGCAGGGTTGTGATATTGATTCGCCAGAACAGCGTCGGGCGTTTCCGCAACCAACTTCTTCGCAACCGAATAATAGGATTTGGGATCGTCGGGAGGCACGGCTGTCGGGGTGATGACCACCCTCGCTCCGAAGGCACGCAGCATGGCGATCTTTTCTTGGCTCATTTTATCCGGCATCACAAAGATCGCAGAAAAACCCCGGAGGGCACACGCAATCGCAAGACCCACCCCTGTATTTCCAGAGGTTGCTTCCACGACGGTGCCTCCCGGCCGCAGTTCACCGGATTGTTCATATGCGTCGAGGATAGTAAACGCGATGCGATCTTTCACAGATCCGCCAGGATTAAACTGCTCTAGTTTCACGTAGAGCCCACACTCAAGATTCGAAGCCGTGCGATTAAGCCTCACGAGCGGGGTCCGCCCGATAGTCCCCTTGATATCCGAAAACACATTTAAATCTACAGAATCATCAAGTGTTTTTGCCACCTTCAGTACCTCACTTCATAAGATTGCTTAAGTGATTTTCCGACCTCGTATGTATCAACAAGTACATTCTACCTAATTCAAGTTCAATGATAGTCTACAAATCGATTCGTTAAGTGTGAAATTGACCCAGTGGGACCAATCGGGGTGGTAGAATAGCGGGACTTAATTTAGATAGGGAGCATGGTTTCGAGAATGGCGGCCGGGCATCTCATGGGATCCAGGTGACTCTGAAGACGTATTTAACTTGAAACCTTAATAGCAAGCCGAATTCATGGCATTTGGAGATTCATATGACCGAGATGGAATCCGCCCTGAAGTACGCACAAGATCATCGACCTCGCTTTCAGGATGAACTAATTGAGTTCCTCAAAATCCCTTCGATTTCTACCTTGAGCGAACATAAGAAAGATATGCAGGACGCCGCAAAATGGGTTTCGGCTCAATTGGATGATTTTGGTTTTGAAAACGTCAGTATCATCCCCACAGAGAAACATCCCGTTGTTTATGGCGAACACTTGTCCGCAGGAGAAGGCGCCCCGACGGTCCTGTTTTATGGGCACTATGATGTGCAACCTGTAGACCCGCTTGATGAGTGGGAAAATGACCCCTTTGATCCAGTAGTTAAAGGTGAGAATATGTACGCTCGTGGTGCGTCAGATATGAAGGGTCAGGTTGCCGCTCATTTAAAAGCCGTGGAATCCATGATCAAGACCTCAGGTCTTCCCATCAACTTGAAGTACATGATCGAGGGGGAGGAGGAGATTGGGTCTCCGAACCTGGAAAAGTTTCTCGGCGACAACAAAGATCTGCTCAGTTGTGATTTTTGCTTGAATGGAGACTCTGGGATTCTGGGTCCCGAGATCCCTGCACTTACTTACTCCTTACGCGGGCTTGCGTATTTTGAAATCAGACTCCAGGGGGCGAAAAGCGATCTACATTCCGGCATTTTCGGTGGGGCCATCGACAACCCTGCAAATGTCCTCGCCAGATTGATAGCCGGTATGAAAGATGAGAAAGGTCGTATCCTGCTTCCGGGTTTTTACGACAACGTGAGACCCATCACAGATGAGGATCGCGCTGCCACGCAATCGATGCCGGATGAGTGGTGGTTGGAACAAACAGGGGCGAGGGCGATATTTGGTGAGGAGGGATATACAAGTTCTGAACGAGCGGCGGCAAGACCCACCCTCGATGTGAATGGAATCCTCTCTGGCTTCACCGGTGAAGGACCCAAAACCGTTCTGCCCGCAAGAGCAATGGCGAAGGTTTCAACCCGTCTCGTCCCAGACCAGCGTCCGGAAGAAGTTGAATCGAGCATGCGAACCTATTTAGAAGAGCATATGCCGCCCACGGTTACCTGGGAACTTGAGATGCTTTCAGAATGCCTGCCTGGAATCGTTGAAAGGGATTCCTCTCTCGTCATTGCTGCAAAGAATTCCCTCAAAGCTGTCTGGGATTTAGAGCCGGTCTTTGTCCGCCAGGGTGGTTCCGTGCCAGTTGTTGGATCGATCAAGGATGTGCTCGGTGTCGACAGCTTGATTATGGGTTTTGGTTTACCTGATGACAATCTTCACGCCCCGAACGAGAAATTCCACCTCCCAAATTACTTCAGGGGCATCGAGACCTTTATCCGCTTCTCATATGAGCTGAGGAGGTAACCCCCATGCATAGGTGTCGACTCGATGTCTGAAAAATTACCCACTTATGGTGGCCAGGCGGTAATCGAAGGCGTGATGATGCGCGGCGCTCAGAATTTGGCTATTGCAGTCCGTACCCCTGATTCATCCATCGTAGTTAAGAAAGAAAGACTTGGGCGGCTTTATCGCTCCAGGTGGATCAAGGTGCCGTTCGTCCGTGGTTTGTTCGTCCTCTGGGATGCTCTTGTTCTCGGGATAAACGCACTCACCTATTCTGCGAATATGCAAGCCGAAGAGGATGAACAGATTGAAGGCGCATCGGTCGTTCTTACTCTCGTGTTCTCCTTATCCTTGGGGATCGCAATTTTCTTTCTTTTGCCTGTAGGTGTGGCCTTTGTTTTTGAGAGATTTCTACATCTATCGACTGGGTGGGTGAACCTTATCGAGGGAATACTTCGTCTTGCACTCCTGATCGGTTATATATGGGCCATAGGTCAACTCCCCGATATCCGTCGAGTGTACGGTTATCATGGCGCTGAACATAAAACTATCAATGCATTCGAAGCAGGCGCTTCACTAGAGCCCCGGGTGGTGAAAGAATTTCCGAGGGAACATCCTCGCTGCGGAACAGCTTTTTTACTGACTGTCGTCGTCTTCTCCATCCTTTTCTTCAGTTTCCTGGGTCCTATGCCCCTCCTGCCTCGTCTGCTCAGCCGCATCATTTTCATCCCTCTCCTGGCTGCACTCGCATACGAGTACATCCGGTTGACCGCAAAGTGGATAAACCACACCTGGGCAAAACCATTGGTCGCGCCGAACCTCTGGCTTCAGCGCCTCACGACGCGCGAACCGGATGAGAGCATGCTGGAGGTAGCCATTGCGGCATTCGAAGCCATGCGGCTCGATGAGCTGGGGACAGAGGTACAACCGTCGACAGATTGATCGACGCGCACACCACCACCCCCCCATAATTTCCAGCGATGTTATTGGTGAACCTGTATTAACCCCGAGCGTTGATAAAAGGGATGGCTCGCCGAACACCCCGTCTCCACACCAACCACGTCGCTGAGTCTCATCCATAGTCGCATGCCGAAATTCCAGAAGAGGGGCGTCTCTCACACAGTTTGTTGCGCTCCTGACCTGAAATTGGCGCGCGCCCTGCTGGTAAAATTGTGTAAGGAAATCATCATGGTGGCATATCTGAGGTTACGCGAAGAAAATTTTGAAATCCGATCGGGCATGACCCTACGGGATGCACTGATCAAGTTGGATATCCCCCCAGATTCGGTCATTCCCGTAAAGGATGGCGAACTCCTCACCGATGATGAACTACTTGAGGACGGTGATCAAATTCGACTGGTTGCCGTCATCTCTGGCGGCATGGATTGCAGATGAAATGCAGAAAGTGTGATCAAAAAGCTGTCATCCACATGCGTCAGCATAAGTTGGCGCTCTGCAAGGATCACTACCTGTCCTGGGTTCCTTCTCAAACCAGTCGGACTATGAAAGAATACGAGATGGTCCATCCCGGCGATCACGTCCTGGTTGCTGTTTCCGGGGGAAAAGACTCCCTGGCTCTCTGGTACAACCTGTATCTCCTCGGTTATGCCCCAGACGGGCTGTACATCGGATTGGGCATTGATGACGGATCCGGTTACTCAAATGAATCGCTCAAGGTAACAAAAGACTTTGCGGCAGAACATGGCTTGCACCTCATCGTTGCGGATGTGGAAGAGCTCTATGGATCCACCATTCCGGAAGCCGCAGCCCTCTCGCCACGAGGTCGTGAAAAGCCCTGCTCGGTTTGTGGGCTGACCAAACGTCATATCATGAACCACATCGCCCTCGAGGGTGGGTATGACGTCCTCGCAACCGGACATAATCTTGATGACGAGGCTGCGGTTTTATTCGGCAATACGCTGAACTGGCAGATTGGATATTTATCTCGGCAAGGACCTGTTCTAGAATCAAAATATGGGTTCGTGAAGAAGATCAAGCCCTTCTTCCGCTTTTATGAGCGGGAAACGGCTGCATATGCCCTCTTACAAGGGATCGAATACATCTACGCCGAATGCCCATACGCTGAGGGCGCGAAATCCATATACTATAAAGAGCAGTTGAACAACCTGGAAGCGAATCGACCCGGAGCCAAACTTGCTTTTTATCTGTCCTTTCTCCGGGCAAAGGCCAACGATGGGTTTTTAAGGGATGTAGAGATGGGTACCTCCCTCGATGTATGCAATAATTGTGGTCAGCCCACCTCCGCACCGGGAACATGTGCGTTCTGCAGAACCTGGGACACGATCCGTTCCGCCAAAAAATGAATGATGAAAGGACGGTTCTAAATGACTGATCCTGCCGATCTCCAAGATCTTACACACCTGGGTGGAGAAACTGGGCCATCCCGTAAGTTGGAAACTTTCCCCAACCATCACCGAGACCGCCCCTATGTCGTCCGTCTCGAAACCGACGAGTTCACCTGCATGTGCCCAGCGACGGGTCAGCCCGATTTTGCGACAATCAAGGTTGAGTACATTCCTGATGAGAAAATACTCGAATCGAAATCATTCAAACTTTACATTTGGTCTTTCAGGAATGAAGGCGTTTTCCACGAACACGTCAGCAACATCATCCTCGACGATCTTGTTGAAGCGCTCGATCCGCAGTGGTGCCGGGTCATAGGTCAATTCAACATCCGCGGGGGGATAACCATCACAGTCGAAGCAGAGCACGGTC
>CBDVCG010000112.1:0-6272 GCA_965372425.1 uncultured Anaerolineales bacterium | reverse complement strand
ATCAGGGGGGTACCACCTTCCCCGAGACTTACCAATTGCCCCTCGTCCTCAAGAGGAAACGAACGGATGTAGCGAGCTATGCGATTTGGTTGACGTGGGGAGTGTAAATTTGGTTGATACGGCAGTGTATGCGCGAACGTAAAAACATCGGAACAATTAGGGCACCTGTAGGGACATCCGGCGGAGGGATAGGGGTCACCGCATCCTCTACATAGAATGGGGTGATGTGTTGATTGACTGCTGCCCGTTGGGATTGTCATGATCTTGGCTTTAATCTTCGTTTGTAAGATGCTTATGTCCGCCACTTATCGGAGGGAAAATCGCTACCTCATCATCATCGCTGAGTCTCTGATCGGACAATACTATTTCTCGATTTACCGCGAACACCACGGTTTCAAGTTCTGCCTCGAGGTCGGGATACGACGCCCAGATTGATGTGCGCAAATCAGAGATTGAGCTCACATCTTCCAATTCGAAAATTTCCTCCCGTACCCCTGTTTTTCCCCGTTGAGGCGAAATACAGCACACAAACCTGCATACCCATCCGATCGCGTGGCTCCTATAACCACCATGCAAATTGTTCATCACGCCGAGGTTCTTGTTGCCTCTCCAAGACAACATTTTACAGTCCTTTAAGTCAGGACGCTCAACGCCATCTGTTGTTTTGCTCGCACGCAAACCAGTTCAAGGTATGCCCCCCAGCGGGATATTGCGTCAAATTCAATGCAATTATACTTTTCGTCGTTTTTTGCCAACAAGCCAACAAACTATCCTTGACAGCTTCTGTGTGCCTGCTATAATGCATCAGCCTGCCCGGGTGGCAGGCGCTATTGTGCAAAGTTCAAGGAGTAAAAATCATGCCACCCCTTCCGAAGAGAAAGGTTTCGCAAGGTCGCCGTAATCGCAGGCGCGCTCATCACGCCCTTCGTCCGCGTCATCTCATCCTGTGCACGAATTGCGGTGATAAACACCTACCCCACCGCGTATGCCCCAACTGTGGTCATTACGCCGGTCGTGAAGTCATCGAGATCGAAAGCGCATAACCCCCGCGTTGATGGGCCGTGCATTTGCCCGGTCTATTTTTTTTAATTCTCATGACGCCAAAAACACAAACCACCGCGCTGCTCTTCCCGGGTCAGGGATCACAACTTCTCGGCATGGGGAAAGAACTTGCTCAAACCGAAGTCGTTGCGCGCGAAATCTTCACCCGAGCCGACGACATCCTTGGTTATTCCTTATCGGAACTTTGCTGGGAGGGACCTGCTGAAGAACTGAACGACACGCTCAATACTCAGCCCGCCCTGCTGGTTCACTCTACCGCCGTTTACCGAGTTCTCCAATCACAATACCCCAATTTTATTCCCGCGTTCACTGCCGGACATTCACTCGGTGAGATAAGCGCCCTCGTCGCTGCAGGGTCCCTGTCGTTCGAAGATGCTCTCATCCTTGTGCGTGAGCGGGGAAAAGCCATGCAGCACGCCGGCAAGGTTCACCCCGGTGGGATGGCGGCGGTACTGGGTCTCACGATTGAAGAAGTCGAAAAAGCCTGTGAACAATCGACTTCAGAGGTTGAGGGTGGGGTTTGGGTTGCTAATGACAATTGTCCGGGGCAGATCGTGATTTCGGGCGATATCGATGCGCTCACAAATGTTATGGAGAGACTCCCAGACTTAGGCGCCCGTAAAGTCGTTCGCCTTGCCGTTAGCATCCCGGCACATTCCCCGCTTATGATCCCCGCACAGGAGCAATTTGCTCGAGCCTTGTCCCGTACACCCTTCGAGGAACCTCAGATAGCGACCATCGGAAATGGCAACGCGCTGCCCTTATCCACAGTAGAGGACGTTGTTGAAGACCTGGGAGCACAATTGAGGGTGCGAGTTCGATGGACAGAATCGATCCAATACATGATCGGTGCTGGTGTTGAAACTTTTGTCGAAGTCGGCTCCGGAAAAGTCCTCACCGGTCTGTTGAAGCGCATCGATCGGAACGTCGCTGGTTTTGCATTGGATACCCCAGAATCTTTCGGACAGCTCGAGGGGATTGAATGATCCGGAAGATCATCTATGCCGTCATCGTCGTTCTGGCGATCTACTTCATTGCGACAAACTATCAGGAATTGCTCCTCATTCTGGACGTCTTCAGCCACGCCGATGGCTACATACTGCTGCTTGCTGTCCTCGTTCAGGCAATCTGGCTCGTAGTCTTCGCAGCCAATTTCCAATCTTGTTATAACCTCCTGGGCCTTAAAGAAAGCATCTCGCACTTAATCCCGGTCACTGCTGCAGCCAACTTCATGAATGTCATCACACCAGGCTATGGCGCCGGAGCACTTGCAGTCTTTCTTGCGGACGGTCACCAGAGAGATAAACCAGCAGCAAAGGTTTCCACCTCCGCATTCCTGTTCCTCGTATACGACTATGTGGCATCCCTCCTTATTCTGGTTCCCGCGCTCGTGTATCTTGCCTATAAGAGCACGCTGGACACTGTTGTGCTCGGGGCGGCAATGTTCGCCATTTCCATCGGGGTTACACTCATCTTCATTACATTCATCGGCATTCGATCCGCCGATCAGCTCAGTCGTCTCATCCTAAGGTTTGTCGAGCGGATCAATCACATCGCCAATCGTTTCTTCCAACGAGATATCATCAGCAGCGAAAGAGCGAGTGGATTCTCCCAAGATCTTACGGAGGGATTACGGCATATCTCCTTATCGCAAGGTGCACTCTTCATCCCTGGCTTATGGGCATTTGTGCGTCAGTTGCTAAGAATGCTCATCCTCTTTCTTGTTTCCCTCGCATTCCATAATCCGTTTAATCCAGGCACGCTTCTGGCCAGCTATGGCGTGAGCTACATCTTTACAATAGCTTCCATTACTCCATCTGGCGTGGGCTTCGTCGAAGGGGCGATGGGGCTAACCCAGAACGCGCTCGGTGTTGAGCCAGTCGCCTCTGCAGCCATCGCGATTATTTACCGGGGCATCACTTTCTGGCTGGTATTATTTTATGGTCTCATCGCCATACGATGGGTTGGCTATAGCATTCACAATGGGAACAAGAACAAAGAAAGAGCCGCGCAAGGTGCCGAAGCGCTTGATGAATCCACGCCAACCCAACCCCAAGAACTTCCTCGGGTTGATTTAGACAAGTCCAGTGTTCAATCTAAATCCAAGGAATTTGAACACTAATACAAAGAACGAACCGCGCAAGCCAGCGCCACACCAGTATATTGTCCAACCCAATATCACCCATTCATCCTGTTGACGTTGAATGCACGTAAGCCTTTCCATATCCATTGTATGGGATCCATCCTTTGAGGGTGCAACTCTTGCAATTCAATAAGTTGGGATGAGCCTGAAAATTAATTTCCCGTATCTTCTTATTCAATCGAACGGCTATTTGACCACCTCAAGAGATTGGCGAGATGGTACCAACGCGAACAAACGCTTTTTCTGCGATAATGAAACAAACTATTTCTCGCACACTGAACCCGGTTTCAAACATGGGGGATGACGTATCTCACACTTCGGATGAGTGAGAAACTCAATTGACGCTCTAGACCAAAGAATATTATGTGGTATTAACTGAGTTGCGAGCACCTGAATGAACCTCACAGATTCCGCTTCCATTATCATCACCCCAGCAGGCAGTCTCTTTTACGAACTGTCCATCCTTCTGCTTCTTACCGTTTTCCTCGCAGTGCTGCGTACCTTCTCGCAAATCACCAACCCATACACTGTAAAGCGCTGGACGATTGCTGCAAGCATATTGCTCGCATCGCACCTCCTGCTCATTACGCTTTTAGTTTTTTCATGGCTCCAGCTCATTGATGAACATTTCATCACACCCATCCTGGAGAGGTATGTGAGCATCCTTGCGATCATCCTCTTCGCGTGGGTCCTGTTCTTCCCCACCCCACAGAAGAGAGGGGACCGGAGTGCCCTCATCGCGATAAGCCTCGTCACGGTTGGTGGGTTCATCACGCTCATCGATGTCATCTTGAATGGAATTCCTTCGGCTTTCAATAGAACTTTGGCTGATGCGATCTGGGGGTTCACAGGGTTACTGACCGCTGGGCTGATTATGCTTGCCATGGTCGTACGAAGACCAAAGAGCTGGATTTATGGGGCAATGGGGTTCGCGTTCATTCTCCTTGGCTACCTCTTACACCTTACACTCGGACCATTGAATCAATCTTTGATGATTTTCGTTCGCTGGGGAAACATAATCGGATATCTTCTACTGATCATTGCAGCCATTAATTCCTTCTCTGCACAGATAGATGTAGAGCCCGACGAAGAGTCCATTGACCCTTCGGCAAAAATCACCTATGAGACTGAATATTTCTCCCTCCCGCAGGTATTAAATGACCTCGAGGAGATGATGGACTCCAACCAGTTTGATGCTCTCGTCCCCTCGACGGTTCGGGGTGTCGGCCGGATCATGAAAGCCGAAATAAGCTTGCTGTTTACATCACCTGATCCCCCGGAACACTTCGCAATCGCTCAGGGCTACGATCTCATTAGTGAACGCTTTATTCAAGGCGAAGGTGTGAATGCTCAGCAAATGCCCGTTATCGTGAACGCTCTTCGCCAGCACCGCTCGCTCATCCTGCCCGCTCAAAGTCGCGCCCCCGACATTATCGAAATCAAGAATGCCCTCAACCTTGAATTTACCGGTCCAATCCTTCTTGCCCCGATGGTCTCGGAAGGCAGCCTTCAAGGCGGAATTATGCTTCTCTCCCCCTTTGCACGAAAACGCTGGTCGGAGGGGAGTCGGCATTCGTTGGAGCATATCGTAGACATTGTCGCCGATCGCTTTCGCGAACTCGAACGTGCCCTGGACGCGGGGAGGGAAGAGGAAGCTCCAGGGACGATGGAGATGAATAAGCTCCTTGATCAGGTCGTAGCTCTGGAATCGGAGAATGTTCGCTTAATGGAACAGCTCAGCCAGCTGGCAAGCACAGATGATTACGACATTCAGGGGATCCTACAATTGCAAAACCTCGCCGAAGAGACAATTAAAATGCTCGAGGCGGATGTGGAGAGGTTAAAGGCAGTTGTCGCTGAGCAACCCGGGATAACCTCATCTGAAGAGACGGAGCAGATAACGGGTCAGCTTCAGCATGTACTGCAGGAACTTGCTGTGTCTCGAGCCAAGCTGTCCCAGATCGAGCAAAGTGAAGGCAAACCTGGGATTACGAAAGAGGTCTCTCCTGATGTCAAGGCGATCACGGCAATTGCACAAGATCTCCGCCGACCCATGGCATCCATACTCGGGTATACGGACCTGCTCCTCGGTGAGACGGCCGGTGATCTAAGCCCAACCCAGGAAGAGTTTCTCACCCATGTGAGAGAGAGCACCGTGATCATGACCTCGATGCTGAATGACCTCGTTCACGTAACAGCCATCGAAACAGGTACGCTCGATCTCATCCCTGTTCCTGTCGACTTCCTGAAAGTCATCGATAATTCCGTTGACCAGACCAGCACAGCGCTACGGAAGAAGAAAGTCACCCTTAGGATGGATTTTCCCAACATCATGCCGACCGTCCTCGGTGACGAGGATGCATTGCTTCAAATCGTTGTGCACCTCTTGAATAATGCCATCGGTGTTTCACCCGAAGAGGGCGAAATCGCCATCATTGTTCGCAGGACATCGATGGAGTCGGATCAATTTCTAACTTTAATGATTGTCGATCAGGGCGGCGGTATTCCCCCTGAAGATATAAGCCGTGTCTTCGATCCGGTATATAAGACAGAAGGTCTCACCATTATTGGCACTTCTGAATCCGGCATGGGTTTATCTATCGTCCGTGCGCTGTTGGAGGCCATGGGCGGGAGAGTTTGGGCGGATAGCAAACTCGGTGCTGGCAGCACATTTACCGCTCTAATTCCCCTGGCTGGCACATCATCCTGATCCCTCATCGGTCAATATACCGCTTGGTTTCTTCATGATCATCCTTAACTCGGAACGTTGACGCATAATCCCAGCCTGCTGTGTCCGAATGCTGCCCGGGGCGTTATAATCCCTCCCGTCATCATGGCTGAATTGCTTTGCTGTGGATTGAGCGGCTACATCCGTGTCCTCAATCTGGCAACAATGGAATTGGTCACCCTGTTACCTGCACCTGCGGCACATATATTGCAAGGTATTAGTCGGTAAAAATTACGCTGAGGGTGCAAGGTGCAGCTTTCCGAACCATCTAGAGAAAAACTACTTGGACGTCGAATGTCGGAAAATGATAAGGCGCGGATATGTAGAGGCAGCATCATG
>CBDVCG010000111.1:0-6273 GCA_965372425.1 uncultured Anaerolineales bacterium | reverse complement strand
ATGCTCAACCCTTCGGGGGGCTTGATTGGTCCCGGCAATTGGGCATTCGCGGGCGCTGAATCGGCGGTTGGGTATCACCAGATATCACATGACGCAGCAGGATACCTGCAAAACTATCACCAGATCGGACCTGGATATGATTATCTCGGTTCTGGTACAGGTTCTCCCTCCGATCCGTCGTCAGGTCACAGCGCGGGAATCTCTTTTTGGCGCCAGGCGCTAGGAGGCTCCACAAGCTCGAGCACGCAAGGGACACTTGCGATGGGAGGTCAGGTTGGCGGGATCAATAAACTCAGCCAATCACTCAATCGTGTTGAGCAGATTTATTAAATGAGGTGTGGGCTATGAACGGTGTCGAGCTGACAAGAGCTGAATTTAGCTATCTATTGGCCACGTTGAATTGCAGCAAGGTCATCGGTCTCGATGATCCATCCCTTTTTCCGACCAACCCTTCAGTACGAGGTAAAACGTATAAGAAAGGTCGTCGGGAGCTCGAAACGCACGGTCGGATTACCCCAATTTCAGATCAACCTGATGAATTCGAGTTGGATGCCATGCTCCTTGAAACAGTCTCAATCATCGCTTCCCCGAATTTCATGATCGCCACCACCCATGCAGCGGAGAAGAGCCAATCCCAGCTTGTATTCCACTATTTGAGCGACGACAACACGGTGGAACTTACGGCTCAAGATGAGAAGAATTACCGACTCGGCTTAATTACCGAAAGCGAAATCATGTTCGATCGAATTGCTGAAATGATGCAATTACGTTCATATAATGGTATCGCTGAGGCAAGAGTCGAACATAAGGCATTCGAACAACTCATGAAGCTCGTTCACAAAGGCAAACTTGAGGAAGCGGAGGAGCTTCTGGGCTCATCTCAATTGAAGGCAGACGAGGTCAAATCCTTATTGAGCGCTATCGAGAGTAACTCACGTGGCGGCTTAGTAGTGGTCCGCATCGACTCAGGAGAGATTACGGCCGGTCGGAGGGTATCGATCTATGGTTCAGGCAAGACAGCCTGGATGATCTTCCATGTCGATGCACAATCCACGGATACTGGATTGCGACCCTGTTCTGAAGCAAGTATAAGCGAATTTATTGTGGATTTTTTGGAAGAACTATCGAATTGATGGAGGCTCGAAATTCAATGATGAAAGTCAAAACCATTCGAACTATCTGTGCTACTGTTCTCCTCCTGGCTATTCTCGGAGTTTTTGGAGCCGCTGCACAATCTGGAGCCACATATTTCATCAGCGATGTCGATTCCAGTTCATTCCCTCGGGTGCAATTCAAGCTGCGGGCCGTGGATCTTGAGAACAAGGTTGTAAGCGGATTAGATGCCCCCAATGTGCTCTCGGTTTATGAAAACGGGCAACAGGCAGGCGATGTCCTGGTGACGCCGAAAACAGATGGACCCATCAACTATATATTTGTGATCGACCTTGGCCGGATCTCTAACTATCGTCAATTCCAATTGAGCAACATCCGGCAGGTGATCAGCACGCTTGTGAGCGGGGGTTATTTTATAGACGAACAGGACTCCGTCATGGTCCTCGGTCGGCAAAATATTAACAGCGATCAGACTGTGACACTATTACCGGCCACTCAAACTGGAAGCGAGCTGACAACATGGGCAGCCAACTTCAATTTCGACAGAAGTTCTGGCAACACCAAAGGCTTGCTCGGTGTTGAAGATGCCATTCAAGAAATGGGCGAACTTGTGCTCATCCCTGGCAGCGAGACCGCTGCGATCATTTTTATCACTCGATATATTGAAGACCCAAGCGCCACCGTCGCCCCGACCTCTGCCCAAAACACTGCCGATCAAGCTCGGGAAGAGAACATCTCTGTCCACGTATTGCAAACTGACACCAATCAGTACAGGAAGGACGCACTTGAGGTCCTCGCGAGTGGCAGTTATGGCCAGTATGCCGGGTTGAATAGAAGTAACTTTCTTGGTCAGATAACATCCATCTACCAGGCGATCGATTCTCAGCGGACCTATTATGATGTCTCCTATCGCAGCCCGATTGCTGAGACAGAGCATCACGAGATCACGATCAACTCTCCGGTGCGCCCGGATGAGGGGGTCTATGGCAGTTATGACATCACGCTACAACTCCCAACCGTTACCATCACTCAACCAATTGCCAACAGCACAATCCGTCGCGAAGCTCAGGAGGAAACGGACGAATCACAGCCGATTTTTGACACCTCCCGCGTCCCGGTAGTCGCAAAGGTGACTTGGGTTGATGGATATCCTCGCCAGATCGAAACGGCCGAATTGTACGTCAACGGGGTTCTGGAGGACACTATCCTGGCAGAACCTGATCAAACAGAATTTGAGTTCCAATGGGATCTTTCTGACATTACTACCGGAGGACTATTTATTGTTACCTTGGAGGTTCGGATTCAGGACGAGCTTGGGATGGAAGCCGATGCTCAAACAACAACCAATGTTGAAGTGATCCTTCCGGATGAGTCTTCTGGCATCAAGGTCACTCCTTTACTCGCCTCACTGAGCGCGTTCACCGTATGCCTTGGGGGCTTAGTGATTCTCGTCGTCATCGCAGGGGCGGTTTTCTTGATCCGCAGGAGCTCTGCTTCTAAAACGGGTGTGGGAGTAGGTCCAGTTGAAATCCAACCAACTATCATGGCTGATGATGTGAAAGGATTATCGCTGGCCACACTCACTCTGCTTGAAGGCCCCAGTGGTTTGAAAGATGAAGTCTTCAAGATAACCACGCTTCGAACCACCTTGGGGCGTGATCCCTCTAGGACCGATATCTCATTTTATACGGATGAGGAGAGCTCAGTAAGCCGGGTTCACTGCATTATCCGACTGGATGACGATAATGTCTTCCGACTGACCGATGAAAACTCAAGCTCAGGGACGCGACTCAATGGTAGACAAATAAAACCGGAAGTCGCAGTAGATCTTGCAGAAGGCGATGAGATCGTGCTCGGCAACCTGGCGCAGAGGGGCATTAAGTTGCGCTTTAATTATATGTCCGGAGAAGGCGATATCCCGCTCTCCGGCAGCGCTGATGACAGAACTCATCTACTAAGCGACGAGGATGCTCAGAAATGGGACGATTTGATGGATAAAAACTCGAATTAATCACCGAATCCGTCCCACTAGAATTCAATCCACTGAAGTCAGCTGATGATGTTAAAGGCGAGGGATATTCGTCCTACTTGAATGACGGATCCCGCCGGAAGGGGATGCCTGGTGCCAGCCTCTAACCGTTTCCCATCCAAATATGTCGGGTTCCGCGCTTGAATTTGCTCAATATAGAATTTGCCGCCTCGCGATGTGATACATGCGTGATGACGGGAGACCGTGGGTAAATCTTCAACCCCCTCTAGATCTGCGGCCAATAGTTTGTTATTGGAGGGATTGCGGTGATCCCGGCGTCCGATGATGGCTGGCTGCCACGTGAGGTCATACTCTGCGAGCGATACCGATTCAAGGAGATAAATCCGCTTAAACTGTCCCTCGATCGGCTCACGCACACCTCGGAGAATCGCGTCTTGTGTGCCAGTGTCCTCGACAATACGCTCGCAAATGAGTGTGACCCCGTCAGAGACACCCGTCTGATCCAAGGATACTTCTAGCTCTAACGGCTTGCGATCTCCCTTGGGATGTACCTGATGGGTGCCATCTAGATTGAATTTATCCTGGATCTCGGAAATAAGATTCGCGACCATCAAGCTGCTACGTACATTGACTTCTTTAGGTCCGATCTTATTGGGCTTAATGTCAATTGTGAGAGTCAGTCTGTCCATCATCCTGCCTTTTAGCTGAGTTTATGGGTAATAAGTGTATTCATACTTTAGTACTGCCCTTCATCTTCGTGCCGGACGACATTTTTGTTTTGTCTTAAAGGCAACCTCCGCTCGAAAGTGATGTCGCACTTTCTTCTCAAGGTCCAGATCACCCTTTCGAGTGCTTCTTAAATTCGTGATGAAGTACAGACCCTCTCTCGGCTTCCCTTATCTATAACCCACAATATTCAACCTACAACATGCCTTTACTTTTTTGTCGTCGGTTTCTTCTTTGTTGTGCCTGATTTGCTGGCAGTCCGAGAAGAGGTTGACTTAGCTGCGGGTTTTGCGCGTGAGCTCTTAGTCTTCGAAGTCGTTTTTTTCTTCGTCGCTTGCTCCGCCAATAACTTCTCCAAATTTGCCATGGCGTCACTGGATTCTGTGGATGTGACATATGTTGCAGGTGACGATCCGACGTCTGAGGAATCCGTTATAGCAAGAATAGCCGTATCGATTATGCTCAAGTCCTTCGCCTGATAGCTCCATTGGGCTGATTTGCGGTATTTTTTCTGGATCCCGCTGATCAACTCCCCGAGATGCTCATCAGGCGAAGTTCCATCGATCCCATCGAGAACTGGTAGGCAAATTTGTGTGAGTGATGCCTGCACGGCTTTGACCATAAAACCCCGCCCGGGCGGAAGTTCCTTCTTCAACGCAAATCTTTCACGCACACCCATATATCTTAGAGCCTCTGCATCCTGAAGGACAAGTGTATAACGACAAGACTCAGCCCTCTTCCGCAGCTTATCGGAGCTATTCCGCATGATGTCCTGGCTGCCCCCGATCACAAAGTGAAGATTCTCTCCCTTTCCAATCTCACTAAGCGCCAGTGTTCCCAGACCCTTCCCATTTAATTCATCGACATCATCATAATGATCAAAGATCATAATGATGGAGCGCTTCGTATTATCCTGAGGAGAATAACCATTGGACTGGGTTTTTAAAACCTCCTTGATGGGCTCAGTAAATTCAGCATGGAGCCGTTTGACAACTTCATCCATCTCAGCTTCATTGGAGACTGTTGCCAATACGTGGGGTAGGTTGGAAAGCAAGTGTCCATCCCCACTACCGTAGTTGAAGAATTGCCGTCCTGCGTCCGATGGATCCACGAGGATGAGTGCAATCTGATCCGGTGAATACGCATGTGCAAGTGCAAGGACAAGTGACCGTATCGTCGTCGTTTTGCCCGTCATCGGTGGACCGACCACCAGCCAGTGGGGTCCTTTTGCTTCTAGCTCAAACTTCGTTGGCTCTCGATCCAGATCGTTGACACCCACTGCAACAGCTTTTGGAATTGGACCCTTGCCAAAAGGCACCATCACCTTTTGTAGGCCAATTCCTTCTGCCAGTACCTCGATATGTTTTGCACGTTTTACATCCAGAGCGGGAGTTGATTCCACGAGCGTCGCCCAGGCTTTCTGCATACGTTGGACGACATCGCGATATATATCCCCCTCTGCATTTCCCCCAGGTACTGCCGTGTGGAATTCTAAAGGACGAGGGCGACCTTTAACAAGTTCGAGCTTCAAACCTCGTCCAGGTTCGTCGTTGATGTTCGTCCAGCCTCGTCCAAGGATGGTGGTGTAATCAAATCGATCGACTTGAGTGAATGTGAGTCTTTGGCCGAGAATGTTATACAACTTACCAGGAACATCACCAAGGAGAGGTGCGGATACAGCGAAGTACACACCGAATGAACGACCCTCACGGATAAGGCCAATTAAATCTGGCAGATATTCGTTGAAGGTTTCTTTGAACTCACCGATATTATCGATAACCACAAGCATTTTCGGGAAAGCACGATCGGGGTGGGCAAGATTATATTCCTCTAAAGAGTCATACTCTTGCAATCGATTCTGGCGCTCGTCAATCGTATAACGGACCATCCGCATCAGGCGTTCCACACGCTCTTCTTCATTGGCATCAACGATGCCGCCAATATGCGGAAGATTTCGAAGCGCCTTCATTCCACCACGTCCGAAATCGAGCACCTGAATATGAAGATCTGATGGGGAGTGGGTGGCTGCAAGTGAAAGAATCAATGACCTTAAGAAGGTCGTCTTTCCTCGGCCGGCAGCTCCAAACACGATGAGCGGGTCATCGGTCAAATCGATCTTCATCACCTTTTGTGAAGCTTCATATGGGTTATCAATGATCCCCATGCAGGCTTCAAGCGTCTGTGGTTCCGCCCAATTCACTGGTTTCCAGGGTGGCGCGCCACGTGTGTACTTCATCCACCTTGCAACTTCTGGGTTGATCACGACCTCATCGCCAGGTTTGGAACCTTCCATATAGCTGGCGTCCACAGTTTCCGTCATCGAAAGGATATTCGGAAGTGGGTCTGGCCAGGGTTTATGTTGTTTAGGAATTTTCTGTTTTTTAGCTTCTGCGCCGATGGCACCTACGATCCAATCGATGAATAAGCTTGGTTGGTTGTCCATA
>CBDVCG010000110.1:0-6290 GCA_965372425.1 uncultured Anaerolineales bacterium | reverse complement strand
TTACACGGACCCAGGATCTCTCCAATGATGAGCGCATTCCAGAGTTGGCGTTGATGCTGGGAGGTCGCTCAGAACCCAACCTTGAAAGTGCCTCCGAACTCCTGGATGCTGCGCAAAGATTGACCAAAGACGATACAGCATAATGTATTCTGCCTTTCGGGCATTGACAACATTGTTATGCGTCAAACATGTATTACAGACGAATATCAGGCAACACTGCAGAAGATAAGGTCCTGGAGGTTCTAATGAATATCCCAGAATATGTTTCAATTGAAGAAGTTCAACGAGTTTGTGATCTGCTTGGTATTCGTGATTGGACAGAGTTATCCAAAGCAGAAGTCGAACCGAGAGAGGCTGAGATCATACGAGAATTGGTTGGAGGAGAAGCCCTGGATGTTTCGGTGGAGGAATTTCAGCAGGGGCTTGAAGTCGAGCTTGAGCATGGAATTGGATTCTCTGACGTGAACGTAACTAACAATCATCCAGTTCTTACCGGGAAAATTGTGCATGCACACCTAAAGGAAAGCCTGGACTACTATACTCGTCTCGAGGTCGCTGAGCTGGAGGGAGATCTATTCAAGGCAGTTCTATCAGGAGATAGTGCAAAACTCGCAAGTAAGTATCAGCAGTTGATTGAGGCAAGATTTCTGTTAAGTGAGCGTGAGAACGCTCAGATTAAATCGGCGTGAGGTGTACACAACACCCTATCAGATTTGTTATTGATTGATGGGTTTCAATGCCTGTAAAACGTTCGGTGCATGTCCGACGGGTAACGGACCTTGCCCGTTACCCTGACAGAATGGCTACGCCATTCTGTTGTACGTAAAAGATGAGCTCGTTCTTCAGAGAACCGGCTTTTTGATTTGTAGATGGTAGCAGAGCGGTTGAGCTTAATGCCGATCGGGAGAGATAACTCGCCTGATCTCGAACCACAATGCACATATCGTTCCGCGAAAACATCTAATAAAAAGCCCGGAGGTGTAAATCCGGGCTCTTTTCGTATCTTCGAACATTATTACGGATGAGATTCAGGCAGGGATTTGCTCGCTGATTTCCACCGAGGCGCCGCTCTCAGATTTACGAAAGACCAAGCCTTCTTCCTCGGCAAAATCGACGATCACCCGATCCCCATCACTGAATTCACCCTGCAGAATCTGAATCGATAACGGACTCTCGACGTGCTTTTGTAAGGCACGTTTCAAAGGTCTTGCCCCAAATGCAGGATCGTAGCCCTCCCGTGCCAGCCAGGTCCGGGCAGAATCGGTGATGTCCACCTCAATACCATGTTCGGCAAGCCGTTCACGGACCTGCTCCATCTGAAGATCTACGATGCGCTCCATATCTTCCGGTGAAAGCTGCGAAAAGATAATGACTTCATCGATGCGGTTGAGAAATTCGGGTCTGAATGTATCCTTCAAAGCCCGTTCGATCTTCTCTTCATTTTCGCGCATTTCAGTGTCATCCGAACGTTTGAAACCCAGGTTACCCGAGCGAGTGACGAACTCCGTGCCCAGGTTCGACGTCATGATTAATACTGTATTGCGAAAATCGACGATGCGGCCCTGACCATCCGTTAAACGACCGTCGTCCAGAATCTGCAGAAGCGAATTCCATACTTCTGGATGAGCTTTTTCGATCTCATCGAACAATACCACGCGATAGGGACGGCGTCGGACAGCTTCGGTAAGTTGTCCGCCTTCCTCATAACCGATGTATCCGGGTGGCGCACCGAACAAGCGCGAGACCGAATGCTGTTCGCGATACTCACTCATATCGACGCGCACAACTGCATCCTCATCGTCAAACATAAATTCGGCCAGCGCTTTCGCCATCTCTGTCTTACCTACACCCGAAGACCCCAGGAAGATGAAGGATCCGATCGGACGACGGGGGTCTTTCAGTCCAGCCCGCGCCCTTCGAATGGCGTCTGCAAGCGCGTGGATGGCCTCTTCCTGACCCACGATGCGCTCATGCAGGCGTTCCTCCATATTCAGCAGTTTCTCTGCTTCTGTCTCCATGACCTGACTGACGGGGATGCCCGTCCATTGAGACACAACTTCTGCGATATCGTCTACATCTACCACTTCATCCAGTTGATGCTCTGCCTCCCATGCATCCCGTTTTTGATTAAATTCTTCTTCAATCCTAAATCGCTGGGATTTCATCTCGGCGGCGCGTTCGTAATCGCGCTGCAGACCGGCCTGCTCCTCCTCAATCCCGAGACGGTCGATTTCATCCTTAAGTTTCTTCAGGTCCTGGGGGAGAGAATACAATGCCACGCGCAGTTTTGCCGCAGCCTCATCGATGAGGTCGATGGCTTTATCGGGCAGGTGACGATCGGCGACATATCGCTGGCTCAACTTGGCCGCGGCTACAAGCGCTTCATCGGAGAATCTCACCTTATGATGAGCCTCATAGCGATCTCGCAGACCTTGTAGCATCTCGATGGTTTCTTCAACCGTAGGCTCCTCGACATATATCGGAGCAAAGCGCCGCTCTAGCGCAGCATCCTTTTCAATATACTTGTGATACTCATCCAGCGTCGTCGCCCCGATGCATTGGAGCTCTCCACGCGAGAGCGCCGGCTTCAGCATATTGGACGCATCCATAGCGCCCTGTGCCGCCCCGGCGCCAACAACAGTGTGAAGCTCGTCAATCATGAGGATAATCTCGCCCTCGGATCTTTGGATCTCTTCGATCGCTGCTTTCAAACGCTCCTCGAATTCACCTCGGAACCTAGAGCCCGCGATCATCGCGCCGAGATCGAGAGAGACGACGCGCTTTCCGGAGAGGATTTCGGGGACATCGTTCTGGGCGATCTTCTGCGCAAGACCCTCTACAATTGCGGTCTTCCCGACTCCCGCCTCCCCGATAAGGACCGGATTGTTCTTTGTTCTACGAGAAAGGATCTGGATCAATCGCAGGATTTCTGCATCACGCCCAATAACGGGATCAAGCTTGCCTTCCTTCGCAAAGGTCGTCAGGTCCCTCGAGTACTTCTCAAGCGTTCGATAACGCGTCTCGGCTTGGCGGTCGGTTACACGCTGCCCGCCGCGAATTTCCTTCACAACCTCGAATACCCTTTCTTTCGTAATGCCTTCTTCGGTTAGGAGACGGGATATCGCTGTGTTCCGCTCGGAAAGAATCGCCAAGAAGATGTGCTCCGTAGAAATGTACTCATCATTGAGACGGTTCGCTTCTTCGTTGGCCATATCGACCACGCGCTTCACGCGCGGTGTGATGAATATCTGTCCGGCGCCTCCGCCGTATATATTTGCCTTTGGACTGCTGCGCAGCTGCGCATCAATCTTGTCCGACAGCTCTTCGATATCAACATTAAGCTTCTCAAGGATCTGTGTGATGACTCCCTGAGGCTGCTCAATGAGCGCAAGAAGAATGTGTTCAGTATCGATTTGGTTATGACCGTAGCGCTGGATGATTTCCGCGGCTCTCTGTGCGGCATCCTGCGCACGCTCCGTAAAGCGGTCAAATCGCATCATTTGTGCTGCCTCCGTAACATCCACACTTTCCCACTACGATTATAACTTCCCCCCCATTCAAAACCATAAGAAACGTATATGATTCTGCCCCAATCGTCAACTTTTACTAAACATAAGGTGCAAGTGCAAGACCAGAACGGTGGAATTTTAAGGAAAGATCCCAATTCATCATGATCGTTGGGCATGGATAGACTCCTGATGTACGTTTTTCTTTGGAAGAAGGCATTCATCGGTGATGATATCTTCATCCAGGCCTTTTCCCGACGTAAAAAATAATATAAGGTTAAAATTTAACCATGGTCAAATTATCGGAGTCTCCACTGCTGAAGTGGTACGCAGAACATCGGCGCGACCTCCCCTGGCGAAAAACACAAAATCCGTACGAGATCTGGATCTCAGAGATGATGCTGCAGCAGACGCGTGTGGATACCGTCATTCCGTACTATCTCCTATGGATGGAAAAATACCCCGACATTAACTTACTCGCTGCTGCATCTCGTGACGAGGTGCTTAAATCTTGGGAGGGTCTGGGTTATTACCGTCGAGCCCATGCAATCCACGAAACCGCTGCTATTATTTTGTTCAAGTATGGGGGGAAATTCCCTTCTGAAATTTCCGAGCTCAGACAGCTTCCCGGGATTGGTCCATATACCTCCTCGGCTATCGCTGCCTTCGCATTTGAGCAGGATATTCTCACCATCGATGGCAATGTGCGGCGGGTTCTTTCAAGATGGATGGATCTCGAAATCGATCCGAGAACGCGCCAGGGCGAAACTAGGTTGCTAGATTGGGCTTCAGCGACGATGCCATCAGGGATGGCGGCGGAGTACAACCAGGCCGTGATGGACCTTGGAGCGCTCCTTTGCACAGCAAAAAACCCGTCCTGCAACTCATGTCCGCTCGCCTCGACATGCCTCGCCCATCAACGAGGGACTCAATCACATCGTCCCGTAAGGTCCCCCCGAAAAAAATCACCGTCGCACACCGCAGCTGCAGCTGTTCTTCTTCAGGAGGAGCGTGTCCTCATCGGGCGCCGTCCCGAAGGTAAACTTCTAGGTGGTTTGTGGGAGTTTCCGGGTGGAAAACAAGAAGATGGTGAGTCTATCGAGGCTTGTCTTCGACGCGAAATCAAGGAGGAGCTCGACGTCGAGATCAAGGTAGGAGCCTCTCTGGGCGCTTTCAAGCATGCCTACACACATTTCAAGATCACTGTAGTTGCGTTCTTCGCAGAGATCGCCGCGGGCGAACCTAAACCTCTTGATCACACCAGGCTTGCCTGGGTCCATCCTTCTGAACTTGATGAATATCCCATGGGTAAGATTGATCGCGCCATCGCTAATGAATTGCGCCTGCAAAACGAGATGGACAGTTAGCCCCGATCAACTCCTTTCGAGGCTGCTCGGCTGCGATGAACCAGGTAGATCCCGGCGAGAACCCAGAGTCCTCCCATCACCTGCCAGGGATCATGTGTTTCACCCAATATGGGTCCCGCGAGGAATGCAGTGATGATTGGTTGAGCGAGGAGTGTCGGTGCAACAAGTATGGCCGGCAGCAGCCCCTGGGCAAAGTTGATAGCCAGCCAACCCACACCCTGGCTTATGAAACCCAGGGCGAATAGGCTCAAGTATGTTTCTTTCGGATATCCAAGGAGAGGCTGTCCCAGAAGGATGTTGATTGCAAAGAGCAGCACAGTCGCGCCCAGGACTGAAATCCAGAAATAGGATAATGCATCAAGATTCTTGCGACCTACCTGGGTTACCAGAAAATAGGCGCCATAAAAGATGCCAGCTCCCAGACCCAGGATCGTGCCAAGCCCAAGAGTCAGATCCTGAAGAGCGTACTGTCCAATGACCAACGCCGCACCCAACATGGCCAGCCCAAGGCCAATCCAGAACAGGGGTTTGAGTTTTTCATGAAAGAACAGGAGCGCACCTAACCCAACCCAGAGTGGTGCAGTATTCGCCAGGAGGGTAGGATTCGTAGCGCCGCTTATCGAGATTCCGGTTGCCCAGAGCGATACGTCGATGGCAAAGAGCATGCCGCCAAACACTGCAAATCGGATCGCACTCTTTGGAATCGACCCCTTTCGTTTCACATTGATCAGGAAAGGGATGGAGAAAATAACCGTAGGTATCGCCATCCTGTAGAAGGCAACTACGGTTCCCGGCGCATTTGCCATACTAACAAAGATGGCGGAGAAGGAGATGCAGACGATTCCAACGACCAGCGCAAGGTACGCAAAGACCTGCATCCTCGATTGGGATTGGGGCAATTCACCTCCTCCTTACCACTGACATGAGACACAGGTTTGAGAAATAACGCGCGTTGTTGGTATTGGTGCCCAGCAGTGCACAGTTCAAACGAAACTCAAGCCCAAATTGTATCGTCACAGCAAATACTTGCAACCCTCAAATCTAGATGTTGAAATCGTTCTTCTAGATGCTTGTACCTCTCTACCGACCGTGGATGGTACCCAGGGTGAGAATTCTTGTCGCTTTAGAATTGCCCCACAATGCGACTATCGAAGTCACATGTCCGAAGGAGAAACACATCGTACACTCCCCACTTTAGACCCCTCCCTTCATCCCTGCCAGATCTCTTGAAGGAGTTCACAAATCGATATGTTTTGCACAGTGTGCGCCCGATCTGCACCAAGAAGCGCGCGACATTCCATGCTCGATGCATGTAGAACATATTAGACATAACCAGCCCGGCGATTCGCATGGAGAGAACATCATGAAGAAATATGCTCCGGTCATTGTACTCTTCTTTTTATCTCCGATAATTGGA
>CBDVCG010000109.1:0-6292 GCA_965372425.1 uncultured Anaerolineales bacterium | reverse complement strand
CCTACATATCGGATCGTTCCCGATGGGCGCGCCAGCCCTTTGCCGATGAGCCTCGCTCCATCAGCGGTGGCAGCCTACGCATGACCATGGTCGTTTTTACACGCCCATCCATTACTGTGCTCCTGTTCGAATAGAACCTATGTATTTTACACTCGTTGGAGTTCGAGTCAAGAATAGAACTCTATTCGTGGATAAACTAGCCCGAGGTCGAGTAGATTCGATCGGCTTTCGCCGCCAACACAAAGTCAGCTTCGCTGAGTCCGCCGATCGAGTGCGTCCAGATGGTAACCCGGGCAGAACCCCATGAGAGACAGATCTCGGGGTGATGGTCGGCTGCATCGGCTAATTCCCCAAGTTTATTCGTGAATTCGAGCGCATCCAGAAAGTTCTTGAAAGTGTAGTCTCTCTCGAGATGATGCTCGTCTATGATGGACCAGCCCTGGTCGAGTTCCCGCGAGAGGGTTTCTAGAGGCTCTCCAGAAAGGGGAGGGATGTCTTGCCCGAGTGGGGGCTGTATATCTCGATCCGCTAGATTCGCCATGTTCATTTTCTCCTTCAATCTTTTGCGTGTGTGTTATGGAGAGATTGTATCGCGCTCAGAGCAGCTCCCCGGCAGTGAACAACCGGAGCACGCTGCAAGGCACCATTCAAGGAAAAAGCCAGGATGAGGGTTGCCATCCCATTCCTCGTTTGCCAGTCATCCATGCTGCAAGTTACAGGGTATCCTGGCTTTTTCACATCATCGGATATCTGGGGTGAGAAAATGAGACCCAGCGGAAAGCCTTTCGGGGAATCGCTGAGCGGAGGTACCTAGAGGGCATCCTGCCTTGAGCGGATCGATTCGATGATCTCCGAGGCGAGGTCGTAGCGGCCAAACGCGGGCATGATGTAAACTCCCTGGATAGAATCCTGCATTTCCTCGATCAGTTCGATGGCAATTTGCACACCTACTGCCGGGGCGCCCTCCCCCCCGGCCTCAATACGCTCTTGAATGTGTTCGGGGACATCGATTCCCGGGACCTCATTGCACAGGAAGGCTGCATGGCGTGCGCTGAAAATTGGCAGGACGCCGACGATGAGATGGATGTCGAGCTCGCCATGCTCCTCCTGGTAGCGAGCGATGAATTTCTCAACCTGTTCGGGTGCGAACACAGGTTGCGTGAGCGCGAAGTCCGTGCCTGCGATGATCTTCTTCCTCAAAACACGGACCTCTCGATCGATATCTCGTGGATTCAAATTAAGCGCACATCCCACGAAAAAACTTGTGGCTTCCCCGATATCTGCGCCGCTGTGGTCAACGCCGCTGTTGAAACCGTGTTTTATCAATCGGATGAGTCCAGAGGGGACGACGTCATAATTGTCCATCGCTTCCGGATAATCTCCGATGGCGGTCGGATCTCCCATGACGACGAACACGTTCCGCACCCCAATCGCGTGTGCCGCCAGTAGATCGCCCTGGACTCGTAACAAATTGCGCCCTCGGGTAGGGAAGTGGAGCACGGTCTCGATGCCGACTTTTTTCTGGATGAGTTGACAAGCAGCCCAGGGGCTCATACGCATGCGCGCCATGGGGCTGTCAGCGACGTTGATCACATCCGCGCCGGATTCGGCAAGATTTTGCGCGCCCGCAAGAAGTTTGTGGGTTGAGAAGCCGCGCGGCGGGTCGAGTTCGACAGAGATTAAGAATTCTTGACGAGAGAGGCGATTTGATAACTCTGTGGGTTGGTCGGGTTGTATGCGTCCTACGGCTGCAGGATCATCCACATCCAGAATTTCAATCGTATCGCAGGGACCATCCATGCTGTCGAGTGATTTCCGCATGTTTGCGATGTGCGCGGGCGTCGTCCCGCAGCAGCCCCCGATGATATGTGCGCCCGCCTCGCAAAAAGCGATGGCGTAATCCGCGAGGTAATCTTCCGTTGCCGGGTACATGATGCGCCCCGAGATTTGCTCGGGCCAGCCAGCATTTGGCATTACCGAAAAATATGTCCCTGGTATGGTCTGGCGCATCTGCCCAAGAATACGCAGGAGTTGAGCAGGTCCCCCCGAGCAGTTGGCTCCGATGATGTCGGCGCCGCACTGTGCCAGGAATCGTGCTGTGTGGGAGGGTGTGTCGCCCAGGAGGGTGCGATCGTCGCGAGTGAATGTTGCACTGGCTATAACAGGAATGGAGGTCACCTCACGCGCGGCGTGGATAGCTTCCCGGATTTCATACAAATCGCTGTGAGTTTCGATGAGGAGCAGATCCACGCCGGCATCAACTAGGGCCAGAATCTGCTCGCGAAATACTTCCCTGGCTTCCTCCTGAGAGACGCGACCGAATGGCGCCAAACGAACACCCAGGGGGCCCACACTTCCTGCAATAAGTATGCTCGCGCCTGTTTTCTCTACTGTCCGTTTTGCCAGCTCGACGGCTGCCGTATTGATTGCTTCGACTTGATCTGCGAGGCCATGCGCGGAGAGCTTGTATCTATTAGCGCCGAAGGTGTTCGTCTCAATCAATTGAGCACCGGCTTCGATGTAGGCGCGATGGATGCGTGCCACGAGGTCGGGTTGGGTTCGATTTAAGTCATCGAAGCAATCATTGAATGGTATGCCCTCGGCGTGGAGCATCGTGCCCATGGCGCCGTCGGCGAGGATGGGCACCCCCTTGGCGAACCACTCTTCTAGGAGTTCATGTCGTGCCATATTCGTTAGCCCTATTAAGGATTTTGTGCAGAGCGGTCTCAGTGTGTGGCCACGTTGCGACCACCCGTTAAATTCGGATAGGAAGTGTCAGTTTATCACGCAGGACCTCGTACCGTCAATTTGTGACCTCAAACCATAACTTGACGAAGGGAATTTCTTATGATATTCTAGTACTAGAATATCATATGCATCTTGGACAAAAACATGACGAACGCTGAATTGGCCATCTTGTGTCTGGTCGCAGAAAAACCAAGGCACGGTTATGAGATCGAACAGGTCATTGAAGACCGGGGGATGAGGGAGTGGACCGAGGTGGGTTTTTCTTCGATCTACTATCTCCTTAAAAAGCTGGCGGAAAAGGGTCTTGTCATCGGGGAGATCCAGGAACATAGCGGAACAGGACCGGTCAGGAAAGTCTTTCGAGCGACCAGGGAAGGCCGACGTACTGCGAGCGTGGGAATTTTAGAGACCCTGGCAGAACCAGCAAAACAGGTTTCACCCCTACAAATAGGGCTGGCGAACCTCACCGGTGTGGATAGAGCGGAAGCCATGGGGGCGATGCGATCCTATGCAGAGACTCTGCGTGGGCGGGAAGCATATTTGCGCGAACGAGAAAAAGCTCAAGAGCCACTGCCAGGGCATGTCAGGGCGATGTTCAGTCATAGCCTTGCTTTGATCGAGGCTGAGCGAAAGTGGGTGACGGAATTCATCAAGGGATGGGAGAGTTCGAATGACGAAAATTGATTACAAGAAGGAATGGAAGCACCTTTTCAAGCCATCATCGAAGGAATTTAAGATAGTTGAGGTGCCCGGGATGAATTTCATCATGGTGGACGGTCATGGGGATCCGAACACGGCGGAATCGTATCTGCAAGCCGTGGAGGCGCTCTACGCTGCCGCCTACAAGATTAAGTTCCACAGCAAAAAAGGACTCGGAAAGGATTATGTCGTGCCGCCTCTCGAAGGCCTCTGGTGGGCAGAGGATATGGATTCGTTCACGGCAGCCAGGGATAAGAGCGCATGGGATTGGACGATGATGATTATGCAGCCGGAGTGGATCGGCGAAGAGGTCCTCGAGTCGGTAAAATTGGAGATCATGAAATCGAAAGATCTTCCTGCACTGTCGATGATGAGATGGGAGCGCTGCCATGAGGGTCTGAGCGTGCAGATACTGCACATCGGGTCCTATGATGACGAAGGACCGACGATCCGCCGATTGCACGCCGAATTCTTACCCGAGAACAACCTCATTGAAGCAGGGAAACATCATGAAATCTATATGAGTGACCCCCGAAAGACAGCTCCGGAAAAGCTCAAGACCATTCTCCGGCAGCCTGTGAAGAGGGTCCCTGGCTGAAGAACACACCATTGGAACACTCTCTGCTAAAATAGCGGTGTGGGCACACTCTTTTTGGTCGGAACGCCGATTGGCAATCTAGAAGACATCACTCAAAGGGCGCTGCGCGTGCTCGAAGAGGTGGATCTCATTGCTGCGGAGGACACCCGTCGAAGCAAGAAACTTCTCCAGCATTACGCCATCACCACCCCCATGATCAGCTATCATGAGCACAACAAGATCCTGCGTTCAGACCGTTTGCTCGAGGCACTCGAGTCTGGGAGTGTGGCGCTCATCTCGGACGCGGGCATGCCCGGGCTCTCGGATCCTGGGCTGGAATTAATCCGAGCCGTGATCGACGCGGGACATCCCGTTGTCCCTATCCCGGGTCCATCGGCGGGCGTTGCTGCGCTCGTGACATCGGGCCTGCCCACAGACGCCTACGTCTACCATGGTTACATGCCGCGAAAAAAATCTGAAAGAAGGGATTTGATCCGTACGCTTCGTGAAGAAAGCCGCACGACGATCTTCTTCGAAGCGCCGCATCGGATGCAGTCGATGCTTGAAGATCTCATCGAAATTTTAAACGAAGATCGGTTAATTGTCGTCTGCAGGGAACTTACCAAGCTGTACGAAGAGACCTTGCGCGGCACGATCAAGGAAGTGCAGGAACATTTTCAAAACCACGAACCTAAAGGGGAATTCACCATTGTATTGGGAGGAGTGCCCTCGCAGGATCGATGGGGTGAGAAGGAAGTCCTTGAGCGCCTCAGGGAAAAATTAAATCAGGGTATTTCCCCGTCTCAAGCCGCCCGACAAGTAGCGAGCGAATCTGGTTGGACACGGCGGGCAGTATATCGTCTAACAATGGAGGAATGATGGACCTTGACGATGTGAAGAATTTTGAAATGCTTGACCAGGGGCGAATGATCGACGAGATTGATGATCTTCCGGCGCAAATGGAGGCTGCCTGGGAGCTGGGTCAACGTTTTCCATTGGGCGAGATTTCCAGTGTTCGCCAGGTGGTTATGGCCGGCATGGGCGGATCGGCGATTGGCGCCGACCTGGTCTCCTCCTATGTGTCCCCGATGGCGGTAGCCCCGATCATCGTGTGGAGAGATTATGACCTTCCCGGGTTCGTAGTGGATTCATCCACGCTCGTCATTGTGTCCTCGCATTCAGGGAACACAGAAGAGACTCTCTCAGCATTCGACCGCGCGCGTGAAGCGGGTGCACAACTGGTTGCGATTACGACGGGGGGAGTGCTAGCGGAACGAGCGGATGATTCTGGATCACCTCTCTGGCGCTTTGATCACACAGGACAACCGCGGGCGGCCGTGGGTTTTTCGTTTACGCTCATCCTTACGCTTCTTACCCGTCTGGGATTGATCCCCGATCCAGAGTTGGAATTTGAGGATGCCCTGGCATCGATGCGGAGTCAGATGGAGTCGCTTAAGGCGAGTTCGCCCGTCATCAGCAACCCCGCCAAGCGGATGGGGGGACAATTCATCGGACGATGGCCGTTGATCCTCGGGGCTGGCTTCCTCGCTCCCGTAGCCCGACGCTGGCGCACACAAATCGCAGAACTGGCAAAATCAGTCGCTCAATTTGAATTCCTCCCCGAAGCCGATCACAATATGGTCGCAGGTGTGGTTAACCCTGAAGCTCTTTTCGCGAACACCATGGCCATTTTCCTGGATGGGGATCAGTTGCATGAGCGCAATCGCGCACGACTCGAGGCCACCCGTCAGATCCTGATGGTGGAGGGATTCAACACCGATGTAGTTCGAGCATCGGGTGCGAGCCGTCTTGCGCAGCAGTGGACGTCCCTTCATTATGGGGACTACGCCGCCTATTATCTTGCGATGGGCTACGGAGTCGATCCGACGCCGGTGGAGGCGATCGAGGACCTGAAGCGCAGACTCGGGGTGTAGGTAGATTTTGGACGGATAGAGATAATGGGAAAACGCCAGAATATCCAGTAGCTTGCTACAGGAATGAATGGTAAGGAGGGGGGCTTTTTCCTTGAAAGATGCCCCCCAGCAAGTTGCGGGGTAATTCACTCGATCACGCGAACGAGTACGGCGCGCACGGCTTGGCGCAATCGATATTCCCCCGTGGCCTCTTCGAAACCCCTGCATGTCAAGAGCGTTATCCAATCATAGGTCTCATGCTGAAAAACTGTTCGATCGACTGGCGTAACCAGTTTGTTCGAACGCACTTCGTATATGTACCTCACTCCCCCGGCACGAAGAACTACATCGTCGC
>CBDVCG010000108.1:0-6333 GCA_965372425.1 uncultured Anaerolineales bacterium | reverse complement strand
TGCAGGATTTATTAGAGTTCGTTATTGGATATTTCGTATTCGGTCCACCAATCCTAACATCAAGCACTCTGGCGATTCTGGCATTCATAATAATGAAAGACCGCCTTGGAACGCGGAAGAGTGCTTTGATCGCCTTCGGAAGCTTCGTCATCCTCTCGTTTCTTCTGACCATTCTTGCTGTCCAAGTCGTTATCCGGGGGATAATGTTTGTAATCGATTCGGCCTGACCTTATCAGATCAAACAAGGATTCGCTTCATAGTTAAAGAAATGAACCACCAAGTTTTAACAAAGCCTTTACACAAGAGGGCGCACCTCTCTCAATTTAGATTCCTGGGTATGCTTGACTCATAATCGAATTAGAGCAAGGAGCAGAACCTGGAAACCAATTTTGTTTTTATGATTTTATAATACAACGTAGATTCAACTCTCAAGAGGTGCCTGGATGGGTATGCGCGGAGGTTTGTGCTAATCATATTCGATCCGCGAAAAATTTTGTTGCCAAGGCAATTTAGAATAGATTATGTCAAAATCAAGGCTTGCTTATTGTTGATATCCGGAGTATGCCCAATGACAGCTGAGCTATTCTTGAAGCGTTAGTAGGATCTTTCCTGCTTCACACATCAGCTTGTTTTCGTCAATTGCAGAATCTGTGGACTCGACCCGGGAATCCGTTCGATCTCACCCCGAGTTTCTAGATCGAGCTTGACAGTGGTGACATACCACGAAACTGAACCTTCGAATGAGGCTTCAAGCTCCTGATTGACCTCCTTCAGAAGATCATTGAACGTCAAGGTTCCGCGGCTCTTGATCGCCTTGAGTATCGCAGTTCGGATAATTTCGTACTTTCCCTGGCTGATCCTCACTCCGCTCTTTTCATGATCAGGGTGCATTGTCATGATTCGATCTCTCGCTCATTTTCTACCTCATTCGTGCTTTGTTAACAACACCTGATGCATTCAGCCAAGTTCCTCATATGCCGTGAAGTCGATGGTGTCCGGGTCGCGGTCCAAAAATGGCGCCAAAACATCATCTTCCCACATTCTCCAAGTCAATGAATAAGACTCATTAGAAGTTGGCGCGTCTGCCGATCCCCAAAGGGATTCCCAGGTACGTCGATCTTCATAAGTCCACAGTGAGGCGAACATTCCACACCGTACACCTTTTACACCATAGAGGAGTCTGTGATGAAGAAGTCCAGGGAGATCCAACATTCCTTCGTGTTTGGCAGCAAGGACTGCGGAGATGAAATCCTGTTCAGAGCGGGATGGTCGCAGCACGTATTCATGCATACTGATTATTCTGGGCATAATGCCTCCTGGCATGAAACTGAGGTGACCTTTGGGATGAGGGATGAAGAATCTTTATGGTTCCAAAGATAGCTTCGTTGACTTTATCGGTCTTGTGGTTCTCGGCCGAAGCTTTCGACAGTGTAAGTGAGAATCTCTAGCTCCCCGGAGCGCCAGGCATCCTGGGTCAAATCCGCCTTGAGACATAATCTCGATAAAAAGTCTTCGGCATCCTCCACTTTTTTCCATACCTGCGGTAGGAACGTCGCCCTTCGAGCCCCCTTCTTCACGATGACACCTTCGATTCCAGGCTTCAGGCGACTAAGTAGGTCTTCTGATGATTTGTAAAGCATTATTTCAGGTGTTGCGAGAACAGAAACTTCTGTCTCGATCAGACCAATTTCTTCAAGAGTGACCGTCGGGAACCGTGGGTCGCGTAGGGCAGCCGAGGAGGCGTTCCTGGCTACATCCTCAGCGAGCGGCAGCTTGGCTTCGATCGTCCCTATGCAGCCGCGCAATTGCCCCCCTATATGCAAAGTAACGAATGACGCGCCGGGTTCGGCGAGTCGTGGTGGGAGGGCCCTAAGATCCAAGGAGGGCAGCGAACCTTCGCCAACAGAAGCCACAATGGCCGCATCGGCAAGTTTGAGCAAGATATCTCGTTCCTCTGGACATAATCCTACGGACATTTCGCCATCTTCCGGGACAATGCTGTACCGAATGAAATCACCTGAAGTATAGCAGAGTGTGATGATGGTTTCATTTGGTGGATGTATGGAGAGAAATGTCGGAAACTTCAAACTCGTGCGTTCGTTAATCTATAAGCTATCGGGGTTTACGCCAGAATCATGATGCGTGAGTGTTCGCAATCGCAGCAAGTATGGCCGGTGCGAAATCAGTGAGATCTTTCAAATCTTTTGAAAATTGGTCACGGGCATCGGCTGGTCCTATAAGCAGGGCCGGAACAGGGTTACGTGTGTGTCCACGAAGACTGAGGTTCTCCAGGTTCCCATGGTCCGATGTAAGCACGATGAGATCTTCCCGTTCTTCCCAGGCTTTGAGAAGACCTCCCAGCATGGCGTCAAACGCCTCCAGCAAGTCAACCGCATCCGCCATCGAGCCCTTGTGCCCGGCGATATCACTCGGCCAGAAATCGAACCAGGCAAGGTCATACGCGTCTGAGATTTGAGCAAGAATCAAACCGGCTTCATGCGATTCATATACCGGTGCAGGGGGGAAATCTGGCTGAGCAACCCATCCCTCCCCGGTGAAATCCACAGACATAGCCCTTCCTTCTTGTAAGTCTTCCGCGGTCATGAGATCGATTCCTGCCGCAGTGACTGCAAGCGGGATTGCTGAGTACAGGCGCAAACCAGAATTAATCACTTCGAAATAGCGGGGCGGGTAAGCATTGAGCAGAACGGCCTGCCCGCCCTGCTTGATAACGGCTTTAAAAATGTTCGTTTCCTTGAGGATGGAAGCGATGGGAGGATTTGGTTTTGGGCCGTAATGTTCACCCGTCTCTTCCGGAACGTTACGACCGGTGAGCAGCGCTGCCTGGCCAGAGGCTGATTGCGGGGCGCCATCAATCCCGAGGCATGCGTCCACACCCAGCAATGTCGCTTGGGCGCCTTCGTAGGGCACAGATTCCTCGGTGATAGTCCTGCCCTCAAGGACACCTTCGAGATTGGGCATTTTCGCCACAGCGAAAGGATTGTGCGCAGGATCTTGCGGACCTAATCCGATACCATCGAGGAAGAGGAAAAGTACGCGTGTCATGGGGCTTGCCGGGTGAACGTGAACCATGCGGATGATCTTGACCCGTCCGTACCGTATTGAGTCGCGGTGAGGTCGAAGTTAGGAGCAAGTCCCTTCAGGATCTCATCCTCCGCAGGTATGTGGCTCTCAGTGGTTTTCAACCAACTATACAGCAGGTAAGTCCCACCCGGATGCACGACGCGAGCGATGGAATCCTGATATTCTTTTCTCTTGTCTTTGTCGAGACTGTGAAAACAACCGATATCGAGGGCAAGATCAAATGGTCCCCGGACACCCTTGAGACGACTGACTTCACCACGCAGCACATCTACTTTGACGCCTGCAGCTTTCACTTTTTGTTTTGCCTGTCGGATGGCCAGATAGGAGATATCGATGCCAGTGACGTCCCAACCCCGACTTGCAATCGCAATTAGGTTAGTGCCGGTGCCGCAGCCGAGGTCGATAGCCCGACCGGCAGGGTGCTGATCAAGGTATGCAATCAACTCGGGGGGTGAGATCCCCGTATCCCACCTGGGCGAACCGCGCATGTAGTGAAGTTCGAAGAGGGCTCGAGAAATCACTTCAGAGTTTCCATGGCCTGCCGCACACGCTCGGGATCGACAGCCCCTGTCGTCCGCCACAGTTCCTCACCGGCGTCATCGATGAATACGAACGTGGGTGTATATTGGAAACCATATTCCTTCATGAGATCGCGGTTTTGTTCATCCTGCACATTGAGGTGGACGATCAGGAGTTCGTTCTGAAACTCGATTTCCAGCCCATCCACGATGGGCTTAGCTGCCATACATGCCATTCAATACGGGCTTTGAAATTCAAGGAGAATCGGCGTTCCGCTGCCAATCAATTCTCCGGGAGTCTCATCGTCTGAAAGAGTGGAGTCACCGGGATTGAACAAAAATATTGCAGCGGCGAAGCCGAGAAGAAGCGCAGCCAGGGCAATAATCTCTCGCTGTCCAAGACCATTTCGCAAGAAGTAAACGAGCAAAACGAGAAATATGATGATAGCCATCAAGACGAAGGAGTACTGATTGATGAATTGCATCATGACCTCACGAAGTTTACATGATTCTATCACTTTCCTAACCCAGATCAGCGGGGCGCAGTGGGAGTTGAAAAGTGAGTAAATTGTTTCCAAACAAGTGAAAATAAGTGAAAATCTTTGACAAGGAGGACCTCCTCCTTTACAATCGACAAATCTCAATTCAGCAGTGAAGGATCCCCATTAAATGAAAGAATACGCAACTGGTTCGCTCCGCAACATCGCGCTTGTATCCCACAGCGGTGCGGGAAAAACAACCCTTAGTGAAGCCATGCTCTTTGCAACAGGCGTCACCACAAGAATGGGTAAGATCAACGAAGGCAACACTGTTTCCGATTTTGAAGACGAGGAAATCCGGAGAAATTTGTCCCTTTCAACGGCAATCCTCCCGGTAGAGTATCGTGATAAAAAGATCAATGTGCTCGACACGCCAGGCTACACAGACTTTGTTGGCGAGGTTATCTCAGCTCTAAGTGTCGCAGATGGCGCCATTGTCCTGGTCGAATCCGTAGCGGGGATCGAGGTCGGCACTGAAATCGTCTGGGGGTATTGCGACAAATTCAAGCTTCCTCGTTTCGTGGTCATCAGTAAGATGGACCGCGAGAACGCGAATTTCCAGACGGTTCTCAGTTCTTTGAGCCAATTATCGGTGGACACTACGTTCATACCGGTCCAGCTGCCTTTGGGTGAGAAGCAGGATTTCAAGGGTGTCATCGACTTGTTCAGCATGAAGGCTCGGCTTGGACAAGGTAAAGATGCGGAAGCCATCCCCGACGAGTACGCTAATGCCGCCGAGGAGGCGCGTGTCAACCTGGTCGAAGCTGCAGCTGAAGGAGATGATAACTTACTTGAAAAATATCTGAATGGTGATGAGCTCTCCGCTCAGGAAGTGGCGGAGGGCTTTATGTCTGCCGTACAGTCGGGACAGTTTGTGCCCGTGTTTGTGAATGCATCCAGTGAGACGACAGGTATTTTCCCACTACTGGATGCCATCGTCGATCTGATGCCGTCTCCCGCAGATGCAGCACCTATTGAAGCAAAAGGCGCATCGGGAACAGAAGAACTGACAGCGTCCGACGCCGGTCCACTGGCAGCCTATGTTTGGAAAACGACTGCTGATCCATATGTCGGGAAACTCACTTACATGCGGGTGGTGTCAGGAACATTATCTTCGGACAGCCGTGTGTGGAACCACAACCGGGACACCGAAGAACGATTCGGCACACTGCACGTGATGCGGGGCAAGGAGCAGCTTCCTGTTTCCATCTTGCATGCGGGGGATATCGGCATCATCGCGAAGTTAAGCGAGACCGAAACCGGGGACACGCTTGGGGATAAGGGACATCCCGTGACGATTGCCTCTCCGGAGTATCCCAATGCGCTCTTCTCGGTGGCGGTCCACCCAAAGACTCAGGCAGATGCGACCAAGATCAGTCCATCATTGACGCGGCTTTCGGAAGAGGATCCCACGCTATCTTGGCATCAGGAACCGAGCACGAACCAGACGATTCTCCAGGGTATGGGAGATCAACATATCGATGTAGCCATTCGTAAAGCGGAATCGAAATTCCAGGTGGGACTCATTACCGAAATTCCAAAAGTTCCCTATCGCGAGACAATCACCAAAGAAGGTCACGCCCAATACCGCCACAAGAAGCAGACCGGAGGCGCGGGGCAATTTGCCGAAGTTCACCTGACGGTCGAACCGCTTGAGGATGAGGAATTCGAGTTTGTGAACAAGGTATTCGGCGGCTCCATATCACAGGGATATATGCCCGCAATCGAGAAGGGTGTGCTTGGAGTTATGAAGCAGGGGGTTGTCGCCGGGTACCCGATTGAAAAAGTGCGTGTCCTCGTGACAGACGGCAAGGAGCACCCAGTAGATTCTAAGGCAGTCGCCTTTGAGACCGCTGGCCGGGAAGCTTTTAAATTGGCTATTAGACAGGCTTCACCGGTGATGTTGGAACCGATCATGGATTTGCGCATTACCGTGCCGGAAGGAAACATGGGCGATGTCCTGGGAGATCTCAATACACGTCGGGCTCGGGTCCAGGGCATGGAAACCGATCGCGGGAAAAGCGTGGTGACCGCCCAGGTGCCCATGGGGGAAATTCAGCGCTACACCACGGATATCCGTTCGATGACAGGAGGGCGAGGGGTGTTCTCCATGTCCCTCAGTCATTATGAAGTCATACCTGCACATGTCACGGAAGCGATCATCGCCGCAG
>CBDVCG010000107.1:0-6416 GCA_965372425.1 uncultured Anaerolineales bacterium | reverse complement strand
ACATGCACAAACCAATTTTCGAGGCTCTGGGAGTGTTGTGCTGCCGCGCCGGTACCAGAACCAGCCGCGGTGCGCAGAACCAGAGGGACGCTTGCGTTACCTCCGAACATGAAGCGAATCTTCGCGGCCTGGTTTACGAGCTGATCGGATGCCAGCGTTGTGAAATCCATAAACATGATTTCGGCGATGGGTCGCATACCCACGAGCGCTGCTCCTGTGGCGGCGCCTGCAATGCCCAATTCAGTGATGGGCGTATCCAGAATGCGATCGGGTCCGAACTTCTCGAGCATGCCAAAGGAGGCGCCAAAGGCGCCACCGTAGGCGCCGATGTCCTCGCCGATGAGAAATACGCGCTCATCGCGCTCCATCTCCTGGGTCATCGCCTCCCGAACGGCTTCCAAATAGGTGATCTCTCTCATGGTGCGTACACCCCTTCTTCGATTGTATCTATCGATGGCTCGGGACTTGCTTCCGCGAATAATCTAGCGGATTCAATATCACCGTAGGATTTTTCCTTCATGACTTCTACTTCATCTTCGCTGAGCAGGCCTTCTTTGATGACGTAATCCCTGAAGCGCCGGATGGGATCTTTCTCCTGCCATTCATCGATCTCTTCCTGGGTGCGGTATAGGTTGCGATCGCTCTTGGAATGACCACGCCAACGGTATGTGTCGTTGACCACCAGCGCCGGTCCGTCCCCGCCGCGCACGTGCTCGACAGCCTCCATCACGGCCTCGCGCACTGCGAGAAGATCATTGCCATCGACCGCCTTCCCGGGCATGCCATAGACTTCCGCGAACTTGGCGATGCGTTCGCTCGTAGCTATCTTGTGTGTGGGAAAAGACATCGCATATTGGTTGTTTTCACAGATGAAGACGACAGGGACCTGAAAGAGCACGGCGAGTTCCATGGATTCGTGAAAAGCGCCGTTTGAGGCGGCGCCGTCACCAAAGAATGCCAGGATGAGGTTGCCTTCCTTCTGCTGCTTTAATCCGATCCCTACACCCACCGCCATGGGAATGCCTCCGCCGACCACGCCGTTTGCACCCAGGTTTCTTCCGGCTATATCGGCGATATGCATCGACCCGCCTCGACCACGACAGTACCCAACTTCTTTGCCGTAAAATTCAGCCATCATGAGGTTCAGATCGGCGTCTTTGGCGATGCAAAGGCCATGGCCGCGGTGATGCGCAAGGATGTAGTCATTCTGTCCAATCGTGCTCATCGATCCCACCGCAGAAGCTTCCTGTCCGATGGAGAGATGCATCGTGCCGTGGATCTTTCCAGCCATATAACTCTTTTCAGCCTGTTCCTCGAAAGCCCGGATGAGGTACATCTGACGCACCATCTCCTCTGCCTGAGCCTTCGTGATAGGGAGCTTTTGTCTCTTCTTTTCCTTCACCTTGGACATATTGCACTCCTATACCTGGTCTGCGCTTATCCTGAACACTTCCTGAATCATTCGTGTGGAAGCATGGTTCGGCGCGATCTTGAATAACGTGTTAGGTCTTACATGCCTTGGCAGGCGATCAGATCCCCACCGCTCCGTGATTGGAGAGGACCGCCTGCGCGGCAGATGTATCCGTGATGAGTACGTCGATAAAACTGCCCCGCAATGCACCAAGGATCGCAGGAGCTTTCCGGCTGTTTCCGGCCACAGCGACGACTTGACAATCCGATGACCGCAGGTCGTTGAGTTCAATGCCGACAACGCGTTTATTGATTTCGATGTCCAATATCTTTCCGTTCATGTCGTAGTGCGTTGCACAAATATCGCCAACAGCGCCTTCTTGTTTAACTGCTAGCATCTCGCGCTCAGAGAGGTAGCCTGCCCGGACCAGGCTGGACAGATCCGGCTCGACACTTCCGATTCCCACGAGGGCAATATTTGCCTCGCACACCAGGGTGAGCGCCTGACGCACATTGCGTTCGTTCATGAGGGGTGCCCGCGTGGCGATGTCTTCTACAAGCAAGGGCGCATGCAGGGTGTGATACGAAGCACCGAGCGTGTGTGCAAGCGATTGGGCGAGTTCGGGACCATCGATGGTGGGATCGCCATGTCCCACCGCGCCGATCATCTGAACAACTTGCACCCCCGGTGCGTAGCGTGTTCGCAGCGCATTCGCGACCTCATAAAGGGCGGTACCCCAGGATACACCCAGGATGCCTTCCTCCGGGAGTTGGTCTTCCAGATAATGAGCCCCCACCCTGCCAAGGAGCCTGAGCACACGTGCATGGTCGAGATTGCCTGCGGATATCACAAATGAGGAACTCAGGTTGAATTCCCCCTCAAGGGCGTGCTCGAGATCGGTCGCGCGCTGGATCGGGTAATTGATGCGGATGTCCACAATCCCGCGGTCTCGTGCCTCGCTGAGAAGCCGCGATACCGCGGATCTCGAATAGCCCGTCCTGCGGGCGATCTCCATCTGCGTCAACCCGTCGTCGTAATACAACGTTGCGACGGATGCGAGAAGCTGGATTCGATTTTCGGAAGCTGCCATTCCATCGTCCTTGTCTTGCAGCCCTATTATGCCGTAAAAACACACCATTTTGCACAAATTACCGGATAATTCACATATGTGCAAGCATGATGGCGTTACTGGGTTGCCTCTATGGGTAGCGGGTGCGCGGGTTTCTGCCCGGTTCCAAATACAGCAGTAGGACGTTCAAATCCCTGAATTCGATGTTGAGAGGGACTGAGATTCTGCAAATAGGGTTCGCGATCAAAGGATAAAAACTCACCAGATCGTTTCATAAGGTGGCGGAATTACATCCCATTTTTCATCAAAGACATGGACTTGATAAGTCTCTTCTCCGTCCGATGTGATGAATGGTTTTCCGTGAAGTGCCCAGGCGATGACGCCGCCCCAGAGATTATGGATCTGATACCCATCCGCCATAAGGCTCTCCGCAGCATCTCCGCTGCGGCAGCCGATCGTGCAGTAAATCAAGATGGAGGTCCCTCGATACGACTCGAGGTTTGCACACATCTCATCCATGGTGATGGCGCCTGGAATAATGGAAACAGCCATCTCCTCTTCGGCGCGTGCATCGACGATGACCCAGGATTCAGAACCGCTGCGTCTTACAAATTCGGACAGGTCGATCCAATGGGCTTGAGAATATTTTTCTTTACATTCGTCAACCAACTTGATCACGTCATCGGGATATTTCATCTCGTTATCCAACTTCGACCCCTTGGTTTATGGAGATGTTTATATTCGACCTAAAGTTGTCCGTCAAGATATGGGTCAGTCCAAAGGTGAATTGATGGCGCCCAAAGTTTCACTCCATGACAATCACCCTGCACATTTCTCTGAGTGTTCCCGGGTCCGAATAAAGACTTCATCGACGTGGTCATCGCCCTAAGTTTTCATCATGAGGTGGACACCAGCGGTCCTGAAGGTCCGTGGCAGCGCAAGGATCCTGGGATCTTCACCGGTGTACTGCTGTGCATCCTGGAGGGCGGCCTCAAAAGAAGGGCGCGTTTTCATACCCATCGCTTGGGCACATCCCGGTTCGTGAGCCCCTACGATGTAGATCGCCGATGTATGCATCAAACCGATGTGTCCACAGGCGATCATCGAAAAGGCGTGATAGGGGTGATAACCAAAGCTGTAGCGATATTTGCGAATAAATTCCTCGTTCTCACAAAACTCATCAGCATATTTGGCAAGATCGGGCAACTCATGATTGGACGGTTCCTGGTATTTCTCATAGAGCGCACGGTAAGAAGGGAATTCCTCATCGTTGAAGAAGCCATCGCAGAGGGAGGCGCAGATGACGACACCATCATCAGCCAGGACACGCTTGTGACGGATCACGTTTGCGGCAATCGCCTGGAGGATCAGAATAGGGTTGGTCCCATGCCCGTTTCCGTAATGAAACGATTGCGGCATTCCGAATACTAGGATGTCGAACTTATCCTCAGCCCATGGAATATAGGTTCGGTTATCCGCTATCTCCCAGGAACGCGGCTGGACCTCGTCCCCTGAACCCGAAAATATAGCAATTTGACGCATGGTCGTATCCAAGACGGCATCGCACAGGAAGAATTTCTTCCCCATCTTACTCTCCATGTGGCGACCAATCGCATCGAATTTCACCCGCATCGTACTGGAGCTGGAGACCGGCGTGAAGTCGTCCTTGTGCATGACTTCAGGCGTATGATGGCTCGCAATCGATTTCCAATGAACAATACCTGTGGCTGCCATCTTGTAGCCACCGGAGTAGCCGCCGTATGGATTTCCTAGCACATGACCGATGAGCACAGGAAGATCCGATTCAAATACCTCTCTATTCATGATGACTCGGTCACCGAGTTCATCATGGCCGAGGTCGATGAGATTATCCCAATCCTCGGAATCATGATTGACGATCTGGTGCGTCGGCATGAACTCTCGGTAGACTTCTTCGCCCAGAATGGCCGCGATCTCTTCGTCCGTACATTTTCGATGGAGCCCGTTCGAACAAATCAATTTAATATCCGACTTTGCCACCCCGGCCTCGAGACACTCCTCGATAATGATGGGGATGGATGTCTTCCGGTGAGATGTCTTCTGGTATCCGCCTTTCACCTTATCGGGGAAGCTGATCGTCACGGTGGAGCCACGTCCGACTAAATCGGATATGGCGGACATTCCGTCGGGGTTCGTGATCGATTCACGAGTGGCGGTTTCCGGGTCCTCAAGATGCGGAGGATCCGGTACGGTTTCACCCGGGATGAATATTTGTGTGTGGTCTGGGAGCTGAGCATCCAGGGCCCCCTCGCCGTACTCGAATTCAACGGAAATCATCTTCAACTCCAAAAATGTGGATGTTTATGGGAAAAAGCCAGAATATCTTGCAGCTTGCTGCAAGGACGAATGGCAAGACGGGGGCTTTTTCCTTGGAAGATACCCCGCGGTTTTCTACGGGGTATCTTCACTCAGTCGTGTCAGGCCCAAATAGATCCTCATATACTTTGACAAGCGCGCTGGAATCTTCCTCCCCCAGCCCGGTCGAACGAGCGATCTCGTTTTGTTTCTGAACGAGCTCTGCAACAACGGCTAAACCACCATATCCCCTCGCCATTCGTAATCCGAGATCTGTGTCTTTACATAGAAGATCGATCGAGAAAATGGATTCAAAATCTCTCTCGATGATTTTTTGCCCATTCTCGCGGAAAAGACCACTTACGGTCGCCGCGCCGCTATCCGCAATCGTGGTGAATAAAGTTTCTGGTGATAGTTCTGTCAGGCTACAAAGGGCCATGATCTCGGCCGTGATTGCATTAATCGTTGAGAACATGAGTTGATTTAGCAGTTTGAGAGTATGTCCTGCGCCGGGCGGACCTACCAAAATCGCGCGGGAGGCGAAGGTTTCTAGAATTGGGCGAGACTGTTCAAGAGATCGATGATCTCCTCCCACAGGTAAAACCCAATGTCCTATCGAAGCTGGTCGCCCGAGTATCGGGGCATCCAGAAATACGCCATGGCTCTGGGCAGTTTCTCTAGCGAGCCGGACTGTCGTCGATGGATCGCTGGTGCTTAAATCGATGATGATATGGTCTGACTCGATGTGGTTAAGGAGACCGTTTTCGCCACAAACGGTCCGCTCGGTCTCGACGGGTCCGGGTAGGCAGAGGAGCACGAATTTACAAACGGTGGACACTTCTGCAGGTGAGTTGACGGCTTCCGCACCCCACGACTCGGCCAAGTCAATCGCCTCGGTGGATACGTCATGCACGATGACAGGATAACCTGCATCCAGCAGGCATCGGAGGATGAGACGACCCATCGTTCCAACTCCGACCAAGCCAATCGGGGTGTTTCCGGGATCGGGGGTTGTCAGCCCTTTTGAGGACATCTTCGCTACCTCCGTTTCAAACAGCGTGTAAATTTGCAGAAGTTTTATGAAGCCTTGGTAGGATCATTTTGAAAGCAAACAGGGCTCCCGCGGGACGGAACCGTGGAGACTACGGCGAGATGGATTTGAGCGTATTAAACGAGATCCTTTGCGAGGGATACGGCTTTGCTTGCGTCGGGCGCATATCCCTCAGCGCCAATATCTTTCGCGAAAGCTTCGGTCACGGGGGCTCCGCCCACCATGATCTTAACTCGATCGCGGAAACCGGCTGCCTCTATGACGGAGATCGTCTCCCTCATTTTCTGCATCGTGGTGGTTAGAAGCGCCGAGAGTCCCACAAGGTTGGGGGAATGTTCCCGTATGGCTTCCAGAAAAGCGTCAGGCGAAACATCGGTTCCAAGATCGAAGACCTCAAACCCGCCTCCCTCGAGCATCATCGCGACGAGGTTTTTTCCAATATCGTGCAGATCACCCTGAACAGTTCCAATCACGATGCTTCCAGAGGGCTCAACTCCACCTTCTATAAGAAGCGGTTTGAGAATGGCGAGCCCAGTCTGCATTGTGTGGGC
>CBDVCG010000106.1:0-6419 GCA_965372425.1 uncultured Anaerolineales bacterium | reverse complement strand
CCGTGCCAGGGAGGGCTCTGTGGGTACAGAGCCGCGGGGATCGCAGTGGAGCTAATCGATGAGGCCCCGCCTGATGGAGGTTTGATTGATTTCATGAATGAGCGCTGGAAGGGTATCCGACCGCTCGCGTGGCATCACAACATGAGGCAGATTGAATTTACGCGCAGGCTTTATCTTGATATTCTCGCTGCTGACAACGTGGGGCTTGAATGAAAATGACGACAGACGTAATCGTCGTTGGCGCCGGCCTCGCCGGATTGTCTGCGGCTTTGTTTGCAGCTGACCAGGGAGCTTCGCTTTTACTTGTATCGTATGGCAGGGGAAGTCTGGGAATAAGTACGGGGTGTATCGATATCTGGAAGTCTGCGGCACCATCTCGCTCCCTGCCAAGAATGAAAGGGGATCATCCCTACGCGCTCGTGGGATATCCATGTATCCGTGAGAGCATCGCATCATTCAAGAGCTTGTCAGGTTATGAACTCCATGGGAAATTGAGTGAGAATATCCAGCTCCCAAGTCCGCTTGGCACTGCCAAAATTACGTGTCTCGCCCCCACCTCACTCCACAATGGACGTCTCGGTCTCAAAGGACCGATCACACTAGGGCAATTTCGATCATTTCGCGATTTCTCACCATTTATCATGAAGAAAAATCTGGAAAGGGCTGGATACAGTATTTCCTCCATCGTTGAACTCCCCCTCTTCGATCTGCCGCTTATGCGTGATGCATATTCTACAGATCTTGCACGTTTGTTTCAGGATGCTAGTTGGCGAGATGAGATCATCCGGTCCTGGCGCCCTCACCTCGCCGGAGTCGACCGACTGGGCATTCCAGCCGTACTGGGTATCCAACGTCACAACGAAATCCTTGTTGAGTTAGAGAACGAACTGGAGACGAAAATAATCGAGATCCCCACCTTGCCTCCAGTGATATCGGGGTTGAGGCTTGAAAGAGCCTTGCGCGAAAGCTTATGCTCCAAACAGGTCGAAATCATCGAGGGGTCGAGGGCCATCGGTCGAATCGATGGTCGAAGCCGCGGCCAGCAAGTTCGAGGAATAGTTCTTCAGACGACCGGGGGTCCAAGAGTCTTCGAATCTAAGTCCGTAATCCTGGCCACAGGGGGACTATTGAACGGAGGTCTGGTTGCCCTTCGAGGGAAGCATGTTAAGGAATCTGTTTTTGATCTTCCCGTAGCCATCAATCCTGATGTGGGTCAATGGATCGTTGAAAACCCTTTAAAGCCACAGCCCTTTGCCCGGATAGGAATTCGAGTCGATGAGGATATGCGGCCCCTGGGTGTGGATCAGCAACCCTTGTTTAAGAACCTGTTTGCAGCCGGGGGAATTATTGGAGGCTCGGACCGTTCCTCTGAAGGATCACGTCAGGGGATCGATATCGCCACAGCCTACCGGGCCGCAAACCGCGCCATCAATGCCTGATCAAGCGATACGCCCCACGAGAGCGAAAAATGGATGAACATGACTCATAGACTTACACTTCTCCGTCACGGATTAAGCGTTGCAAATCGCGATGGCATTGTTCAGGGACAAAAGGACTTCCCCCTCGCGGATGTAGGAATCGAGCAGGCTAAGTGCCTTGCAGAATTCTGGAAGGCTCGAGATGTACATTTTCGCTCGATCATAAGCAGTCCCCTCGTTCGAGCGAAACAAACAGCTGAGATCATTGCTGATGCCCTAGGTGATGAAATTCAATACAATGATATCTGGATGGAACGTCACCAGGGCGAAGCCGAGGGTATACCCTACGAAACCGCAAAAAAATGGTACATAAACAAGACCCATCCTTCAATCCATGATCCAATATTTAACACAGGTGAGAGTGAATGGGAGTTGTACTGCCGAGGGGGGGACGGCCTGCTGCAACTTCTGCGCCTTGAACCGGACGATTATCTGATCGTCTCCCATGGCGCCATACTCGGTGCGGCGCTCCGCTCTGCTCTCGGTATTCCCCCTCGTGAATCATTCAATGCCGCGAGATTATCTTTTGACAACACCGGATTTGCAGTTTTGAAATATGAGTCTGATCTGCCTCGTTGGGATTTGCATACATTGAATCAAACCTGCCACCTAACTTGCGCAAAGCCAGACAAGTTCGGATGTGTCGAATGAGTGAGCTCGTACTGAAGCATGGCCAAATTTACACGCTTGCTCGAGAGTTACCTCAAGTAGATGCAATGTTCATCCAAGATGGGAAGATAATCTGGTTGGGTGAAAATACCGCTGTGGATCAATACGTCGGATCCAATACCGAGATCGTCTCTCTAGAAGGAAAAACCGTCATCCCGGGCTTGATCGATGCCCATATTCATTTACAAAAATATGCTTTCAGCTTGAGCTATGTGGATTGTGAGACTACCCATCTAACCGATTGTTTAAAACGTGTGGAGGAAAAGGTCCAAAGGACCCCTCCCGGTGAGTGGATCCTTGGACATGGATGGGACCAAAATACCTGGGACTCCTACGGAACGGCATCACAGCTCGACATGGTTACATCAGACCACCCCGTGTATCTCACAGCCAAGTCGCTTCATGCAGCCTGGGTGAATTCGCGAGCGCTGAAAACAGCCGGCATCTCCGCCGCTACTAAGGACCCTAATGGTGGAGTGATACAAAGACTAGATGACAACGCTCCAACCGGCATTTTGTTTGAGGAAGCGATGAAACTCGTCTCCGGCAAGATCCCGATTCCGGAGCAAGCACAAATCTCGTCAGCGATTGAACAAGCTCAATCCAAGTTACACGCATATGGCATTACGAGCGTCCATGATTTCGATGGTGCGGACTGTTTCCGTGCCCTCCAGGAACTTCACTCAAATGACAAATTGCGGCTTCGTGTGTTGAAGAATATCCCGGTGACTCACCTGGATTCCGCCCTGGATCTCGGGTTGAGAACTGGATTTGGAAATGACTTAATAAGGATGGGGAATATTAAGCTATTTTCGGATGGCGCACTTGGACCTCGCACTGCAGCCATGCTCACCCCCTACGACCATGATGAAGAGAATTCAGGAATGCTTCTCCTTGATTCAGAAGCCATCGTGGAAATAGGGATACGTGCAGCTCGAGGCGGATTGGGATTGACGGTGCATGCCATCGGCGACCGCGCAAACCATGTCACCCTGGATGCCTACGAAGAGATCCGCCGGTTTGAAGCGGGCACGCCTTATAGTCTGCTTCCGCATCGTGTGGAGCATTTACAAGTACTTCATCCAGACGATTTACACCGAGCGGCGTCTTTAGGAATAATCGCATCCATGCAGCCGATACATGCCACATCCGATATGGAGGCAGCCAACCTATATTGGGGGGAAAGGACAAGATTTGCGTACGCATGGAACACACAGCTCAAACATGGCGCACAAATCTTTTTTGGTTCAGATGCACCGGTAGAATCCCCTAACCCATTTTGGGGGCTGCACGCTGCGGTTACACGTCAGAAGAGAGGATCTACGAGGAGCGAAGGCAGTTGGATTCCTGAGGAATTAATTACGTTTGAAGACGCCCTTGCAGCTTATACATCGGCTCCCGGCCGTGCACTTCGCCCCACTCGCATCGGACTCTTGCGTGCAGGTTACGCAGCAGATATGGTGTTACTGGATGTCGACCCCTTTCATATCCCTCCCCCCGAATTGGCTGAGGTGAAGCCTGTTGGAACCATCCAGGCCGGTCAATGGGTCTATCGAGCGTGAGGTTTCACCTATGCTAGCGTCCGATAATCCCCGTCTCGCTTCGTGAAACCCTCCGCATCGAGATGCTCCATCAACGCCAGAATATATTTTCTGGTGGAGTGCAGACCGTCGCGCGCTTCAGCGACCGTGATGGTCCCCGAGGTTTCCAGTCGTAAAATTATCCAATTCTTCATATGTTCGTAGGTCGCTTTGTCGAGTAATACTTCATTCGATATTTGGAGGAGCGATCCAGTCGTCAAACAATACCCAAGCAGTTCTTCGCCGATCAATTCAATGGATCCTTTTACCGAGGGGGGAGTTTGAGGTGAGGTCTTAAACCGTTCGAGCAGCAGCTCGACAAGTTTTTCTTGCTTTGGCGTAAGCTCTATTTTATAAGCGTTCAGACGCACAAGGGCGCCTGACGTAGATAATAGGTCATCTAAAATGGCTAAATCGAGCACCAAGTTAAAGTTCTTTGCTCCAATTCCCAGTTTGCTTCGCAATTCTTCCTTGGGGATGCCATTACGGAGCGGATATTCTGTGTGATAAGCCTTGGTTGCTGATCGTAACTCCGTCTTCATCTTCTCCCAGTTCGCTTTGTGCATCACTTTTATCTTGTCACGATTGGAGGCTTCCACATCGCCAAACATGATGATGAGGTCTTCTTCTTGAAGCTCTTGAATAGCAGTACTTATGGCATCATCGTTCAATCCCGAGATTCGGCTAAGTTCCCCCATTGGAATCAAATTGAGATCTTGCATGGACCTCGCAAGTATTTGTCCAGGTGAACCTAACAACATTTCTTCGAGCCGGTCTAAATTATCCTCGTCCCAACGACGATGCAGTCGGAGGGGGTGCGGATCTACTATCCGCCCTCCTCCCAGAGTGATACTGGGCGATGGTCTTCGTAGAATGAAATGGTCGCCCCGAGCTGCAACTACGGGACGATCGAGTACGAGTTGTAACCATCCTGTTTCTCCGGGGTGCAATTCTTCCCGCCCCAGCAGCCTGACGCGCGCCATACGATGAGCCGCTCCAAGAAATAGCTTTCCCTCCTGATTGTGTTTAACGATTGATTCAGCATCCGAAATTAACCTGAAGTTCACATCGAGCACTCTCGTTGGCTCATACGTGCCTGAATACATCAATACGTCGCCGCGCTCCAGATCGTCGACATCCACGCCCGAGAGATTCACCGCGACCCTGCTGCCAGGTTCCGCGCGATCGATCGCGTTCTGGTGCGTCTGCAGCCCCCTGATCCGACCCTTTGATCCAGATGGAAGAGCTACTACATCCTCCCCCACATCTAAACTTCCATCAAGCAGGGTGCCAGTGGTCACGGTGCCAAAACCCGAGATGGTAAATACCCGGTCAATAGAAAGCCGTGGTTTTCCCAAATTCGATCTCACAGGAAGGTCTTGAAGTGTGTGTTCTAATATCCTGCTCAATTCCTCGATGCCCACACCCGTCGTTGCTGACACCTCAATCATGGGGGAACCAGACAAAGCGGTAGACATCAGCAAAGTTTCAATTTCCTCATGGACTAAATTCAACCAGGATGGATCGTCAATAAGATCAACTTTGGTGATGGCGATCACGGCGCGTTCTATTTCCAACAGGTCCAGAATCGCCAGGTGTTCTCGTGTTTGGGGCATGACGCCTTCATCCGCTGCTACAACAAAGAGGGCAGCATCAATCCCCCCGACGCCTGCAAGCATGTTATCGATGAAGTCTCGGTGACCTGGAACATCGATGATTCCAACTGTTTCTCCTTCAGGAAGCGTCAACCAGGCGAACCCAAGATCAATGGTCATCTCACGTTCTTGTTCTTCTTTCAGGCGATCCGGGTTGATGCCCGTAAGGGCATTAACCAGTGAGGACTTCCCATGATCAACATGGCCTGCGGTACCCACGACTCTCATTTTATTTTCCGCTCAGCGTTAGGGGTTGATGAACACAGTTTCTAACATTCCGCATTTATGATTTGGCTCTCTCAATTTCTGCGAGCCACTCTCGCATTGTGGATACTAATTCACTCAGTCTGATTCGATCAGTCTCTTTCAGAGCCTCATAGTTCTGGATCAGCCTCGTAGAGTTAGTGCTCAGCTCTTCTAATTCATCTTGAAGTTTTTCGTGCCTTCTATCGTGCTCGCGCCATTGCTCGTCACTGGAAAGTTTGAACGTATTCCACCTTTTCATATCATCGGCTTGAAAAGATGACCACTCCTGCTTGTTGCGGTCTTCAGCCAAGCGGTGCATCTCGCTGACTTCAGTTATTCTGCGCTCTAATTTCTCTATTACCCGATCCAACTCGGTTTTCATCTTTAGAAGAGCTCGGTAGGTATCTTCATATATCTTTAAGCGCTCATCAAAGTCGGCTGAAAGTTGCTCAATGGCGTCAAAGCGTTTTTCCCAGTTCTGCCACTCCTTCTCAAATTCGACCAGCTTCATACCCTGGTTTTCAATCCATGCAAGTTGAGCGTCAAGTCGTTCTTTTTCGCTCGCCGTAAGCTCAGCGTTCCTTATTTCATTTCGACGCGCACGGTCATCTACCGCCTCAATATCCCCCCGTGCTCGATCCAGGCCTTTTCTGAGATCCTTCAACTCATGTTCAACTTCCATAACCCTTCGATTGTCTTGAGCCCTTCCATCCTCGAATCCAGCAACAGATCGGTCGAACTCATCTGTCTTATTTGTCAGGTTCTCGACATGAAGCTCCAATTTACCTAAA
>CBDVCG010000105.1:0-6438 GCA_965372425.1 uncultured Anaerolineales bacterium | reverse complement strand
CAGCCTCCCTGGATTCCTGGACATAGATCTGGTTCATCGTGCCGACGATGACTTCCTTCGCGACGAATCCGGTCATGAGAGACCCTGCCGCCTCCCAGGTGCCGAAACCGGCAGGTGCGAGTAGGGGTGCCACGGCGCCGCTGAGGACGCCGAACACGCTGTCTTTTGCAGGGATATCGTTGAACGCTCCTTTATCGGAACCCGCCGGGATGGCCATCAACAGCCACAGCACCATCGATGCCAGGAGGATGACGGTGCCGGCTTTGACCACGAAGCCTTTGGTGCGTTCCCACACGTGCCGCCAGATATCAGACGCGCGCGGCAGACGATACGGCGGCAGCTCCATGACGAAGGGCGCTGGCGGCTGTCCCTTGTAAACCGTGTGTTTAAGTGTGAAGCCGATGACGAGCGCGATAAGGATGCCGAACATGTACATGGCGAAGATAAGGTTTCCTGCTGCTGCGCCGAAGAACGCGGCGCCAAAAATAACGTATACAGGGAGACGTGCGCCACAGCTCATAAAGGTGGCGAGGAACCCCGTCAGCCTGCGATCTTTCTCATTCTCGAGCGTGCGTGTGGCGTAGACCGCCGGGACGGTGCAGCCAAATCCCACAATCATGGGGAGGAAGCTCTTGCCATGCAGCCCCATCCAGCGCATCACCCTGTCCATCACAAACGCGGCGCGGGCCATGTAGCCCGAATCCTCCAGCACGGCCAGGGCGAGATAAAGAAAAAGGAGGACCGGGATGAAGACCAGGACGCCTCCTGCCCCGGCGATAATTCCATCGGTGACCAGCGAGGCGAACCAGGTGCCCTGCAGACCGAGCGCAACCATCAGGCTTGCTGCCCAGCCGTAGACGACATCGTTGATGAAGACATCGATCCAATCGAGGTAAGGTGCGCTGACGTTGGCGGTGAACTGGAAGACGATCCACATTATCAACAGGAATATGGGCAGCCCCCATATTCGGTGCGTAACAACCTTATCGATCCGATCGGATCCAGTGAAGACGGTCTCGCGCGGGCGGACGACAACCCTATCTATGACCGAACCCACAAAGGCGTAGCGTTGATCAGCGATGATGGTGTCCGCTTCTTCCCCCGTCTTTTCTTCAATACGTGCTCGGGCTTGGTCGGCCGTCTTCACCAGGTCCCCTGTCCCGCTGCCTATCATTGCCTGATCGACGCCGGGATCACCCTCGAGGAGCTTAAGCGCCAGCCAATGCGGGTCGTAGGCCGTGGCGAGCGGCTCATCTCGAGCGATCATGGCTGCAAGGATCTCAATCTCTTCTTTAATGATGCCTTTGTATTCAACCTGCAACCCCATGCCGTGTGGGTTGCTGGCGACCTGGCCGATCGCTTTCTTCAGCTCGTCGATGCCCATCTGGCGGTTGCCCACGGTCTTCACGACCGGGATGCCTCCCAGGCGTTCTGAGAGTTCGTCTACGTCGATGCTCAAGCCGCGGCTGGTGGCGACATCGGTCATGTTGAGTGCAATGATGACGGGAATTTTAAGTTCGATGATCTGTGCGACAAGGTAAAGATTACGCTCCAGGTTGGCGGCATCGACCACAACTACAACCGCACCAGGTCGTTCGTGCACGATGTAATCGCGGGTGATGATCTCCTCGATGGAGTAGGCCGTCAGGCTGTACGTACCTGGGAGGTCGATGACGAAGATGTCTTCCGTGCCAAACTGAAGACGTCCCTCTTTCTTCTCAACCGTTTTCCCCGGCCAATTGCCGACATGTTGTTGGGCACCGGTTAAAGCGTTGAAGATCGTGCTTTTACCAACATTCGGATTACCGGCGAGGGCAACGGTGAATGACATATCATCAATTCCTCAATTATGAGAGGGACTTGTCCGCTACGAGGATTTTATGTGCCATCCCACGGCCAATCGCCAGGCGGGAATCATCTTTAACGGAGAGGATGAGCGGGGAAGGGGCATCATTCTTAAACACTAAAACGTCTGCCCCCGGGGTTAACCCCAGATCGAGCAGCCGCTGCCGCATCTTCCGCCCCCCGCGAATTTCCAGGATGGTTACCCTTGTACCGTGGGTCACCATACTCAAGGGCATGGCGGGATTGCGCGTGGACTGTTCGGAGGTGGTGGGTGAACTCACTGGTTCCGACATACTAGATCTCGACTTCGATCATCCTGGCTTCAGCCTTGCGCAGGGAGAGCCTGTAGCCACGCACCTTGTACTCGACAGGATCACCCAGCGGCGAGGATTTCACCATCTCGATGCCCGTGCCGTTCGTCACGCCCATGTCGAGGATCCGGCGGCGTATAGGTCCATCCCCACCGACTTTCTTCACGGTTGCTACCTGTCCAGGTATGAGCTGATCCAATGTCGTTCTTTGCGGCATATTCTCCCGTCCTTTGGGCTTGATTATGCTCTATGATATTATGGAGACCTTACCACATAATTTTATGGTTTACCTATAAATAGTTACAAAGGACGACCTTCACATTTTAATGAGGACAAATGTAACATGGGTCCTAAGGCGAAGGCATATAGCCTACAATTGTAGGTGAACGTGAACGCACAGTGTTCGCGTTTGAAGGAGATTCATGCGTCGAGAAGGCTGGTTGGTTTTTTGTCTAGCACTGGCTCTGACTCTTGCGAGCTGTACATCAACCGCTGGTGTAGATGAGCCCGTGCAGGAGAGGTTGACGGAGACTCCGGAAGCATCCATGGTCCCGGCTGCTTCGCCGACCACGCCGCCAGCGACTACGGTTCCTGCTTCTCCGACCCCGAGTTTTTTTGATATGGAGCTGCCGGTGGGGGAAGTTGGCTACAAGATCCCCCTCACCATCCGACATGTCACCGAAGAAAGTGCGACGCTGTTCTTTGAGTTTGAGACAGCTGCAGCCGGATTCGTCTCGATTCGCTCAGAGGAACCCGGAGCCCAGCCGATTGAAATCGCTTTGGAGCCCTCGCAAACGAGACATCTGGTAACCGCCCACAACCTGGCTCCAGGGTTGAGTTACGATGCCCTCGTCGCAGTGGGAACAGACGAAGACGGCTATCGTCAACCGGGGTTCCTTGCTCGCGCGTGGGGGCCGGTGAGCTTCCAGACTCGCTCCGGTGGTGAACCTCTGCGCATCGGCGTAATCGGGGATGCTAGCTTCGGGGACGAGACCACCAAAGCGCTTATCAACGAGATGGCTGCGGCTGACCTCGATTTTGTCATTCACACCGGGGACGTGGTAGATGAGACCGAAGAGGGTGTAGACCCGTTCGATTCCTATGCGGAAAAGTTCTATACGCCGTTTGAACCCCTGCTGACGACGATGCCGGTGTATACAGTTCCTGGCAACCATGATTACGACTGGGATATCCGCCTGGATGATGGACCTTTCTACTTCTATGCGTTTCCGCCCTTTCTGGATCCGCTTTTTCCAGGGCAGGAAGAGGGAGCAAGAAATCAGAACTATGCAGTCACGCATGGAGATATCCAATTTGTGATGCTGGATACCCAGGCGTTTTATGGCCAACCTGGACGAGAAGAACAAGAAACCTGGCTCGATGAGCGTTTAGCTGATCCCAGATTCAGGTACACGATCCCCATTATGCACGTCGCACCCTACAACAGCAGTGCGGTGCATCCCAACGATAGCAGTCCAGTACGTATTACGTGGGTGCCAAAATTTGAGAGTGCAAATGTCCCGCTGGTTTTATCTGGGCACTTTCAGGCATATGAACGCTTGGCGAGGAATGGAATAACGTACATCATCACAGGCGGTGGTTCTTCGATCCTGTATGCACAAGGTATGATAGCGCCGGAGAGCGAACTATTCAGGCGTATGAGCCATTACCTCCTGATGGAACTGAAAGGCGAGACCATTGCACTTTCAGCGGTTGCCCGCGGGGGTGAGGTTATCGACACGGTCACCATTCCTCTGCAGTAGCGCAGGGGGGAGGAGCAGCCATGGCTGAATCTGAAAGCCGAGAGATGTATATAAAGACCATCTACGAGCTTGAGGTAGATGGCGAACCCGTCCCTGTATCGCTCATCGCGGAGAGATTGGGCGTCTCGGCAGTCTCTGCTACGGAGATGGTCAAACGGCTGGAGGGAAACGAGCTGGTCGTACACACGCCCTATAAAGGGGTGGAACTTACTGAGAAAGGTCGGCTGCGGGCGCTGAGCGTGGTGCGGCGGCAGCGGCTCTGGGGTCGCTTCCTCGCAGATCAACTGCAGATCCCATGGGAGTACGTCTATGATTTTGCATGTCGATTAGAGCATGCCACAGATGATGCGGTCACCGATGCGCTGGCCGATTTCCTAGGTCACCCGAAAAAGTGTCCTCATGGAAGCCCTATTCCCGATACCGATGGGTTCGTGGAGACATTGAACGATATGCCGCTCAATGAGGTTGTGATCGGGAAGGCGGGACGCGTCACACGCATCGACCGACCCGAGACGACGCTGTGCACATACCTGGTCGAACGAGGGCTCCTCCCAGGTGTGGTATTCGTACTTGAAGATGAGGCGCCTTACAACGGGCCGCTTTCCCTGCGCATCGAGGAGAGAGAAGTGGCAGTCGGCCGGGAGATCGCTGGGCGGATTTATGTGGACCTGGAAGGTTAAAGCCAGGGATTTGGGATAAGGGATTAGGAATACACGATGCGCCCACCTAGCAACTAATCCCCAATCCATGTTCCCTTAATATTCTACCGCTCGCGTAGCTTATAACTCTGAGATCAGCTTATCAAACGTCTCGAAGTCCACTGCTGGCGAGGTCGTAAATCCGACGCCTAGCAGCTTGCTCAGGGCGACGGATGTCTTCATGGCCTCATTCTTGCCAGGACCCGGAAATTCTACGATGAGGACGAGGTCCTTCTCGCCCAGGAGCGCATAGCCCGCCACCAGCTTGCCTCCAAATTTCTCGATCAACTCGATGGCCTTGCCTGTACGCCTTTCGCTGATATGCTTGATCGACTCCTGCGAATAGTTTCCAAAGAATAAAAATGTACCCATAGCTGCTCCTCCTGAGATGAAGTTGTGCGGCACAGTCAGCCATCAACCCGAATATTTAGGATTTTCCGGCTGAAATCATCATACACCAAATAGCAGGCTCCTGTGCGTGTTATTTCCGGTTTACAGATATGGCGAGAATCGGCTGGGAGTCATTTTCCGTTTTGCGGACATGATATTAAAAGAGACAGCCCAGCATGATCTGGGCGGTTTGCAGCAGAAATGCTGAGCGGCGATCTCTGTTTCTACTCTTTATCCTCCACAGGGACAGGTAGCGATAACCTTGCTGGGAAGAAGGTGTTTCTCAGAAGTTTGTAGATGAGCTGCACCGTCTCCACGATGGTCACGATGAAGGCGACGATGAAGGCCAGTCGAAATGCCCACACCACCAACATCTGCGACGTCTCAAAAGAGAACTCCCCACTTTCAGGAAAGTTGTCAAAGACTGAGAAGAGACCACCCGCGCCGTTTGCTGTCAACCAGGCAGTATGCTCGACGATGAGCAGGTAGAACACGCCGATTACAAAAATGTTGACACCGATTTTTACAAGCCGTGTGGCGGTGGTCCACTGTCCCCGCCAGAGCAGCACTACATTCAGAAGCACCCCAAGCAGCAGGGCGGTGATGACGAGCGGTAGATTTTGCTGAAGGATGGGGTTGACGACCACGTCCAGGCCGCGGGCGAAAAGCAATCCGAGAATGTCCGGTAGGAAAAGCAGGACGGCGATCAGGACCACGCCGAAGGTGATTTCGACAAGCAGGCCGTTAGAACTCACGGGGTCTTCGTCGACAATTTCCGGCAAGCTGCGCGGATCCCAGGGATCTTCCTCCATCTCGGGTCGCACGCCGAAGTACTGCAGCAACACAAACACGAGCACGACACTGCCGACTGCGCTGACCAGCCCCCCGAAGAATTCGAAGAACCACGCCACGTTGAAGGTGTAGTGCGGGTCGAATACGAGCAGCACGCCGAGCAACACGAGCTGCACGATGACGAGTACGAGAAGTACGATTCCCATGACCATGCGGAAGAAGGGGTAGAGATCTGGACCGATGAGGTATCCACTCCCCTCTCGATAGGAGGCCGCCACCATTGCGGGTGGGCCGAACTCCTTGAGCAGTTCGATTTCGTCTTCTTCGGTGGGCTCACCATCTACCCGGTCTTCGAGGGAATCAGCCAGATTCGATCTGAGTTCGACTTCGATGTCCGCCCGTTTCTTGCGGGGCAGATGCCGCCCGACTTCATGTACATACCGATCGATGAAATTCATGTTCCTTACTCCTAATCGTGATTTCGTTTATTAGAGCAGCTCATCCAACACAGTGGAGAGCTGATCCCATTCGGTTTTCAGTTTCTCAAACATCGCCCGCCCGTCCGGGCTGATGACGTAGTAGCGGCGTGGTCGCGAGCCCTCGACGTTCCATTCGCTTTCCAAAAGACTCTGATCCTCG
>CBDVCG010000104.1:0-6482 GCA_965372425.1 uncultured Anaerolineales bacterium | reverse complement strand
CCGGCGCCAAGCTCCATCGCGCTCAACCCCACCTCACGGGCGTTGACTTGTGCTACAAAGCCTGACTGTGGTGCGTTATGCGTCTTAATGATGGGCGCTTTTGGCAGCCGATCTAAGTTCTCAATCATTCCAGTATCTCCACCTTGAGCGCTAACCATGGCAACCATTTTTTCATAGGCGTGTCCATCTTTGAGCTCGTCTTCAATAAATCCTCGTGCCCCGGATAAATCCTTGACCCTGCCGGCTAAACAAAGCATATGGCTCGCCACGACGATGCAATGCTCTCTAAAGTCACCAGGACCACCGTCTTGAAGTGTTTCGACCGCCTCACGTACTTCGAGGGCATTCCCAACGGCATTTCCCAGCGGTTGGTTCATATCCGAAAGCAAGGCGACCACCTTGCGGCCAGGGGTGTTCCCAATGTCCACCATCAATTTCGCCAACTCCAAACCATCTTCGACGGACTGCATAAATGCCCCATTCCCCACCTTTACATCCAGCACAATGCCCTGTGCGCCGCCCGCGATTTTCTTGCTCATCACGGATGAGGCGATGAGGGGAACGGATGGAACAGTCCCTGTGACATCACGCAATGCATACAACTTGCCATCCGCAGGAGCAAGATCGGCCGTCTGGCCAGAAAGAACCAGACCAATCTCACCTAATTGTTTCATAAACTCATCGGTGGAGAGATCGACTCGAAACCCTTCAATCGATTCCATCTTGTCGAGAGTCCCTCCGGTGAAACCCAGACCACGCCCAGACATCTTTCCCACAGGTACTCCACAAGCGGCGACAATCGGCTGCACAACGAGTGTCGTCTTGTCGCCTACGCCCCCGGTTGAATGTTTATCGACCGCAAATTTCACAACTCCCGAGAGATCGATCGTTTCTCCAGAGGCCGCAATGGCCGTGGTCAAATCAGTCGTCTCCTTCGACGTCATCCCTCTCTGCAGAACGGCCATAGCCCAGGCCGATGCTTGATAGTCGGGAATATCTCCGGAGGCATAACCTTCGATGAAGAAATGGATTTCTTCAGTGCTAAGGATTTCTCCGTCTCTCTTCTTGATGATGACATCTACAGCGCGCATGGTAGCCTCCATCAGACATCAGAATTATACATAAGAGTTGTGAAGAAATGGACTGCCTACCCGCCCAAAGGTTGGAGAATGATTTCGAACTTAGTTCCGTGTGTGTGTGGAGCGTTTTTTTGCCACCTCCCTGCTATAATCGTCGAACACTCAAGTCACAGGTGAATATATGGAAAACGTGGATCTTATCCTAAAAAACGCAACGATAGTCACAATGGATAACGAATATCGTGTCTTCGCTCACGGCGCAATCGCCATCCAGGACGATCACATACATTTTGTCGGAACCGAGGAAGAAACTCTGAAGGACTTCAGCGCAGCTGAAACTGTCGATTGCGCGGGTAAGGTGGTCATCCCGGGCTTGATTAACGGACATACGCATGCTGCGATGACGTTGCTTCGAGGCCTTGCCGATGATCTGCGTCTCGATGTCTGGCTCCTTGGGTATATGATGCCTGTTGAGCGTGAGTTTGTTTCTCCCGAGTTTTCTAGACTTGGCACACAAATCGCCTGTGCTGAGATGATTCGCAGCGGAATCACATGTTTTGCTGATATGTACTATTACGAAGAGACAGTCGCACTGGCTGTGGCGGATGCGGGTATGAGGGCTATATGTGGGCAGACTATTTTGAAATTCCCCTCCCCCGATGCAGAGTCCTATGAAGATTCGCTCGATCTTGCACGAGGATTTATCGAGCGATGGAAGGACCATCCCCTTGTCGTCCCAGCCGTCGCCCCGCACGCGCCCTATACATGCACTCCTGAGATCCTCAAAGCGTGTACTGAGATGGCGCTTGAATATGACGTTCCGCTTCACACCCACATCGCGGAGACATTTCAGGAAGTTGAAGATTGGCGCGAAATCTACTCCATGCCAGTCGTTCCGTGGATCAAGAAGATCGGTCTACTCGATGCAAAGGTCATCGCAGCTCATTGTGTTCACATCGATGATGGCGAGATCCACACACTCGAACATGCAGGCACAGGCGTGGTGCACAATCCATCGAGTAACTTGAAGCTCGCCTCCGGTTTTGCGCCCGTCTCAGAAATGCTGGAACGAGGTGTTCATGTAGGTATTGGAACCGACGGCCCAGCCTCGAATAATACGCTGGATCTTTTTGAGGAGGTGCGGCTAGCATCGTTTATAGCAAAAGCCGTCACTAAAGATCCAACGGCTCTGCCCGCCCGGCAAGCTTTCGATATGGCTACGCGCAACGGCGCAAAGGCCATCCATATGGATCATTTGATCGGCTCACTTGAAGCCGGTAAAAAAGCCGATCTGGTCATCGTGGATCTCGACCTGACTCACAATCAACCCCACTTCGAACACGATCCAAACGCAATATATTCTCGCTTGATCTATGCTGCGAAATCGACGGATGTCCTGGATGTGATGATCGCTGGAAGTTGGGTGATGCAGGATCGCAGGCTCCTCAGCCTGGATGAATCCGACCTCATCGAACAAGCTGCGTCCTACGCGGCAAGGATCGATACCTTCCTCGTGGAGAGGGAAGAATCGGTGTTGTCAAAACTTATCGCCATCGGTGGCGCTGAGCAGGAGGAGAGCTACGAAGTTCAGATCAAGCTCTCCCTCCCGGACCCGGATGCGTTGATCGATAAACTTACCAGCGGTGATTTTGAAATTCTCCGTACAGCCCATTACATCGAGTATGACTCATACTTCACCTTCTCCCCACCGGAAGAAACACGATTACGTTATCGGGAAGACGAGTTCATCAACGAGGAGGGTGAAATTTTCAATGTGCGCTCGAGACTAACGCTCACTGGAGTCGCTGCAGAGCGCGAATATACGAATTCAGTACTGCTCTCCCGATCACGGTTCATCGCTCCTGCGATCTACAGCCCCCGCTTTTACCGTGAATATTTCAAGCCTGTTGACGAGGTCACAGTCCACAAAGACCGCTTGAGATGGTTGATCAAGTACCAGGGTGTGGAATTCTTTATCAACATTGACAAGGTCCTCGAGCCCCAGCTCGAAGGCAGCTTCCTCGAGATTAAGAGTCGCACATGGTCTCGCCATGACGCTGAACGAAAAGCCGAACTTATCACGAACCTGGTCGCGGATTTAGAGCTGGAGGGAGCTGAAGCCGTAGAACTGGAATACCCGGACCTGGTATCCGGGAAGTCATAAAGGAACTGGACGTAAATCTAAGGAAAATGCAGGGCTCGCTTCCCCCTGCATTTAGTAAAAGATTGGTACGGACCTTTCCACATCCCCCAGCTCAATCCTCGACTTCACCACCACCCTCGAGACTTGCATTTTCGCCCATGTAACGCTGCTGCCATTCATACAAGAGGTTCAAGGCATCAAGCGGCGAGAGAGAGCTGATATCGACTTCGTCGAGTTCTTCGAGCAGCGGGGTGGAATCGGGGAACATGGAAAGCTGATGCACGGGAGCCGAATACCATCCGCGCTCCTGATAAGCGCCAGATTCAAATTGTGAAAGAATCTCCTGGGCACGATTGATCACCGCCCGCGGTATGCCCGCGAGTTCGGCGACATGAATACCATAGGATTTGTCCGCGCCTCCTGGTGCAATCTTGTGGAGGAATACGACCTGCCCCCCTTCCTCAGAAACGACGACATTGTAATTACATACACCCGGGAGCACCTCAGCCAATCGGGTGAGCTCATGGTAATGCGTGGCGAACAGAGTTCGCGCCCGCAAGCGGGGATGGTTGTGGATATACTCCACGACTGCCCAGGCAATCGAAACGCCATCATATGTGCTCGTGCCTCGTCCAATTTCGTCCAGGATGAGCAAACTGCGATCGGTGGCATGGTTGAGAATGTTAGCGGTTTCAATCATCTCAACCATGAACGTCGATTGCCCGGCATGGATTTCATCCTGAGCTCCAATGCGAGTAAAGATGCGGTCCGTAATACCGAGCTTTGCGGTACGGGCGGGCACAAAACTGCCCATCTGAGCCATCAACGTGATAAGAGCCACCTGTCGTAAATAGGTAGATTTCCCGCTCATGTTCGGCCCTGTGATGATCCGTATCGCCTCGTCAGTCTCGAAATTCGTATCGTTTGGAACGAAGCGATGCCCAGGTAAAACCTCTTCAACAACAGGGTGACGCCCTTCCCTGATTTCCAGCGTCTGATCTTCACACAGGACCGGGCGAACATAACCCTTGATCGAGGCTACTTCTGCGAGCGCCGAGACGACATCGATGTGCGCGAGCGCGCGTGCCGTACAAAGCAATCGCTCGGCTTGCTCGCCGACCTGCTCACACAGTTCGCGGAACAATCTCGCTTCTAGATCACGGATGCGCTCATCCGCGGTAAGGACAAGCGACTCATAGTCCTTCATCTCAGGTGTAATGTAGCGTTCCGCGTTTACCAATGTTTGCTTGCGGATGTACTCTTCTGGCGCTTTTTCAATATGCGATTTCGTGATCTCAATGTAATACCCGAAGACCTTGTTGTAACCTACTTTCAGGTTCTTGATCCCCGTGCGTTCCCGTTCGACAGACTCTAAATCCGCAATCCACTGGCGAGCCGAACGAGAGGCGTCGGTAATTTCATCAAGTTCCTGCGAATATCCCGCTTTGATAACTCCTATATGGCTCATCGAAGCAGGCGGCTCTTCGGTCAGAGCCCGGTTTAATAAATTTCCTACGTCTTCGCACGGATCTAAATCTTCAAGGTTCGAAGCTAAATCCGGGAGCTCCTTTTTGTCGATGAGTTTTGAAATTTCAGGAATTCGAGGTAGATTTTCACGCAGAGCCACCAGATCACGGGGCCGCGCAGCGCCTGCGACGATCCGGTTGATCAACCGTTCGAGATCCACGATGGGTTTCAGCGCGTCTCGAACTTCTAACCGCCAGACTCCGTCCTCAAAGAATGCCTCGACCTGATTCAATCGCGCCTCGATGTTAGTGAGCTGCACGAGGGGTTTACCGAGCCAGCTTCGCAGCAACCGTTTCCCCATGACGGTTACGGTGTCATCGATAACCCCAAGGAGCGAGCCTTCCACGTTTTGCGCTCTCAGTGTGCTTGTGAGCTCGAGATTCCGCCGGGTGGAAGCATCCAGCACCATGAAATCGTCCGCGCTATACGAATGGAGCCCGGTCAGAAGCGGGAGCACTGTTTCTTGTGTCTGGCGAAGGTATTCCAGGATGGCTCCGGCTGCCTGTACGGCAAGTGGCTTTTCGCCCAGCCCGAACCCATCGAGCGAACCAGCCTTGAGGTGGTTTAAAAGCAGCTCGACCGAGCGATCGTATTCAAATCTCCAGTCAGGTATTGTTGTGATATTGCCATCCCATTTAATCCGATCGGACCAGGATTCTGGCAAGAGGAGTTCCGCGGGCAGCAAGCGCTCCAGCTCCTGGGAGAGCGCCTCGCCGACCGCTACTTCATCAAATTGGGCAGCGGCAAATTCACCCGTGGAAACGTCCGTGTAAGCAACCCCCAGATTCTGTTCTCCAGGGAAGATGGCCATGAGATAGTTGTTCCCATCGTGAGGCATGAGTTCCGATTCGACAATTGTGCCCGGCGTAATCACGCGCACGACCTCGCGGGGGAACAAGCCTTCTACGGGTCCATCCCCAATCTGCTCACATATGGCGACATGAAATCCCTTCTCTATCAGCTTCGAGAGATAGCTCTCAGCAGCATGATGAGGGATCCCCGCCATCGGAATTCTTGCGCCCTTTGCAATATTTCGGGAGGTGAGCACAATGTCGAGCTCACGAGAGATGAGTTCTGCGTCATCATCGAAAGTTTCATAAAAATCCCCGAGGCGAAAGAATAGAATCGCCTCGGGATACTGCTGCTTGATCTCAAGGTATTGTTTACGCACCGGTGTAATTTTCGAGCTCATCCTAGATGAATTCTAAGTGCTGGCGTATGAAACAGCAAGGAACCGTTAACCCCGCGGTGCAACTTCGATCATCACGTGAAGCAGGTCAATGCGGTTCATTAATCGGTACACATGGAGCGAGTCTTCTATCCCTTGTTATTTGATGGCCGCATCCTGGGTGCAGAATGGGCTGTCCCGGCACGTGATCGCCTCAGGATTTATGAGAACAAGGGATAAGGCGAGAAGGGATCAGGCACGAAGGAATGGAGATTCTTGAGATTGTCGTGCAGAGGGTGTTCCTAATATCGCGTGAAAGCGCCCGCATTCAAGACTTCATTAATGTGTCATTTCGAACCCCCGGAGGGGGTGAGAAATCCCTTATCAAGATCAAGGACAGGAACCATGGATTGGGGACGTTCTCTGACCAGAGAATTGATTGTCGAAGCGGTCTTGAAGGAGTTCGATTCCCAGAGATCGGCACCAAAACTCGGTCGTGATGGGGGATTTCTCGCTGCGCTCGAAATGACACGAGAACAATGGAGAAAGCGAGAAGGGAATGGGC
>CBDVCG010000103.1:0-6486 GCA_965372425.1 uncultured Anaerolineales bacterium | reverse complement strand
CCCCGTTGGGGCAAATCTCCCTTGTTCAGTAAATTGTTCCACCCTCTTGTTACTTGTCACTCAAAAGATGCGACTCATTTCAGATCCCAGAGATGATTTTTGACTTGGTTCTACATAAAAACTGATGCTGTCGCCCACACAAAAAGCCTGGTGGCTTTGCTTGCCCTGGCTCTGGGTTTCTCCGAAGTTTGTGAAAATTGTCTTTCGCGATTGCAAGTCAGGAGATCCGGGTTGTCCATTGTAGATTATGCCGTGATGTCTCTAGTTCTATACTCATTTCTGACTACATACATTTCCCGATGGAAAATGTGGAATAGGCCCGGTCCATGATATGGAGCCGTACGGTCAACAAAGCGCACGGGCGCTTTGTTTGGTCAAAAACTATTCCCGCAGTCATTTATTTCGGCTAACCTAATTTATGATATAATGTGTCCTAATTATCATATTGGCTTCGTGCGTTAACTCAAGCCTGCACAAATATCAAACCCTGTGTAACCCTGGAGCGACCCAATGGGCAAGATTTTTTCTAGACGAGACTTTATGGTTGGAAGCGCTGTCACCCTGCTTGGAAGTCTTGGTACGGCGGGATTCAGTCGGACCCTCGGGTCTCAAAGTCCCAACGAATCAGGGCTGACACAAGAGGGAGGCGACCATCACGACGCCTTCGGAATGGTCGGAACGGTCGACCCCCAGAGCAATGGATTCGACCCGCTCGATATGTTGGTGGATTGGGATTACGGCGAGGTCAGTAAGCTTCCCGGAGGCCAGACGCTCCGCGAATATCAAATAGTGGCATTCGACAAGGAGATCGAGATCGCCCCGGGAATCACCTTTCCGGCCTGGACATACAATGGTCGCGTCCCCGGACCCACCATACGTTGCACCGAAGGAGATCGCATACGAATTAGCTTCATCAACGCGGGATCCCATCCCCATACAATCCACTTCCATGGCGTCCATCCATTCGAGATGGACGGTGTTCCCAATGCTGGACCGGGGGAAATTGGCGTGGGGGAGACCTTTACATACGAGTTCGATGCAGAACCGTTCGGCTGTCACCTCTACCATTGCCACGCAGTTCCTCTCAAACGACATATTCACAAAGGTTTATACGGCGCATTCATCGTCGACCCAAAAGGCGGGCGGCCGCCGGCGCGTGAATTCATGATGATGATGAATGCGTTCGACACAAATTTCGATGGCGCCAACGAGGTTTATGCGGTGAACAGCGTGGGTTTTGAGTACGTGCGGCGTCCCATCCCTGCGAAGGTAGATGAGTTGATCCGTATCTATCTCATCAACATCACCGAATTTGATCCTGTCAACTCCTTCCACCTGCACGCAGAATTTTTCAACTATTACGATCACGGCACAACGCTCACCCCCACGCAGAAGACAGTCGACACCATCATGCAAGTGCAAGCGCAGCGAGGCATTCTTGAGTTTCGCTACCGCTGGCCGGGCAAATATATGTTCCATGCTCACATCGCTGAATTCGCTGAGTTGGGATGGATGGGGAATTTCAACGTGGTTCACGAAGAGGATTTCGCATCCGCACTCAATGAGGCCGGCGTGGACGAGACCTGGGATATGCGAGCCAAGAATGGTCAAACGGTCACGGGGTAGCCCGGGAGGGTCTGCCATGGATAATACGAGAACCGAGGACAAAACAACAGCCTCCCACACACAACCGGCGGGCCCCAAGTGGTACTTAGCCATCCTCCCACTGCTTGTCTTGGGTGGGATGCTGGCGTACTTGTTCCTTACGGGGGGCGGGTTGAGAGCCCTCAGCGGGCCTCCGATCGAACAATTATCGATCTTGCGCGTGACGTTACCGCGCACGGGCCTCATTGAACTCGTAGTGGTCAACGATGGCCCCGAGCCCATTACCATTGCGCAAGTCACCGTTGATGAAGCATTCTGGAACTTCCATGCCGAACCCTCGAGTACGATCACCCGCTTGAGCAGCTCGACGATCACGATCCCGTATCCCTGGGTTGAAGAAGAAGCCCATTTCATCACCCTGGTCACGGCGCTGGGCGGGACATTTGAAGCCGAAGTGTCTGTAGCTGTCGCAACACCACAACCTTCAAACACACTCTTTATTCGCTTTGGGCTGGTAGGTCTATACGTAGGAATCATCCCGATCGCGCTCGGTATGCTCTGGTTTCCATACATGCGCCGCCTCAGCACACGCGGGATGAATTTTGTGCTGTCTCTGACTCTTGGCTTGCTCGTCTTCTTGGCTGTTGGCACCTGGCTGGATGCAACCGAGTTTGCACAGACGCTGCCCAGCTTCTGGCAGGGCGTATCGCTGGTGGCCTTCGTCGGGATGCTTGCGCTTGGCGCACTGCTCCTCATTGGCGGGCTTTCCAAAGGACGTAAAAATGCCCTCGTCCTTTCTTTCTTGATCGCGCTGGGAATTGGACTGCACAATCTCGGAGAGGGACTCGCGATAGGGTCGGCGTTTTCACAAGGAGAGGCGACTCTGGGTTTATTCTTGATCTTGGGTTTTACGCTTCACAACATCACCGAGGGTGTAGCGATATCTGCACCACTGGTGAAGTCTCCTCCACCTTTCCGGACCTTCGTTCTTCTTGTTTTGGTCGCTGGAGCCCCTGCGATCCTTGGGGTATGGGCGGGAGGTTTCTCGTATAACCCAATCCTCGCCACGATCTTCCTCGCCATTGGTCTTGGTGCCATTCTCCAGGTTGTCTGGGAGGTCGGGAAACTCGTGGCACGGGAGAGCAGGAATCTCGGTGAACCGGTGCTTAATTGGGTGAACTTCGCCGGATTCACGGCGGGGTTGGCAATTATGTACTTCACAGCGTTCCTGGTGAAGTTTTAGCTTCTGCGCGGCAGTGACTGCTCCGGGGTCACAAACCGGTCTCATCCCGACCTCCAAGTCTACATCGCCATCGCACAATCATCATCGCCATACTCGATTTCCAGGGTAATATGTGAAAATTCGTATCTGCGGAGAGCTTCCTTGATGTCGTCCTTCACGCAACGCACAATCTCCTTCGGAATTGACTCGTCCACTACGACATGCGTCGAGAGGACGTGATGCTCTCCATCAAGCGACCAAAGATGCGTATGGTGAACAGAGTGGACATTCTCAATCGCGGTGATCCGGCCAACGATTTCCTGGATCTCGAAACTCTCAGGGACGGCTTGTAGAAAAAGCCCCATCGTCTCCCGTAGATTCCGGATGACGTTATAGAGAATGTACAGTGCAATGAGGATGGACAGAATCGGGTCGAGGTAGTGGTTGTCGGTGAACATGAGCACGATGCCAACGATGAGCACCGCAACCCAACCGAGAACATCCTCCAGCAGATGCCATGCCACGACCCGGGAATTCATCGACTTGCTGCCCTTGAGGCGAAAAACCGCAAGTCCATTGACGAGAATGCCCACGATCGCAAAAAGGATCATGCCGCGCGCATCTGAGTGCTCTGGTTCGATCAGGCGCGGAATTGCCCTGGAAATGATGAACAGCGATCCCACGATGAGGATGACAGTGTTGATCAACGCCCCAAGCAATGAAAATCTGCGGTAGCCATAAGAGAATCTTTGATCTCCCCCCTTATCCGCATATCGCTCAAGATACCAGGCCAAGCCCAGAGAGATGCTGTCCCCGAGGTCATGAACAGCGTCTGAGAGGATCGCCAGACTGTTGGTCGAGATTCCACCAATGATCTCTAAAATGGTGAAGCCAAGATTCAGGAAAAATGCCAATCGGATGTTACTGGTGGTGTGATGCACGTGTGGATGCGACTGGTCTTGTTCCATCGGGGAACCCCTCCTCTCAACCTCACTGCCATGTCTCTTCATTCTTCTGTCCCGTCCACATTTATATAATATCAACGATATTGTAGATTATGCCAACCTGTATTATCATATATCTCACACTTCACACTTGTAGTGAATTGAAATTGAAGGAGTTTTCTTTGAAGAAAAATGATATACGATTCTGGTTCATGATCACAATCCTGGCCCTTGGTGCCCTTTTCCTGGCAGCATGCTCGGGTTCCGCTTCAGAACCAAAGACATCCATCGATTCTGACACAGCACAGAGCGAAGAGGCGATTGTGGATGACGAAGAGCACGAAGATGGTGAGGATCACGAAGACGAGCACGAAGAGGGGGATGAACTCGAAGCTGAGCACATCCACGCCGACCTTCCCCCCGAGTTTGAGGGCTTGGAAAATCCATTCGGGGACGACGCAGCAGCAATCGCAGCTGGCGCAAAGATCTTCGCAGCCTCATGCGAGAAGTGCCATGGCGAAACAGGAGATGGAGACGGTCCCATAGCCGCTGGGCTCGATATTAAACCTGCCTCGCTCTCTGATGGTGAGATGATGGCTACTCTTAGTGATGCCTATGTTTTCTGGCGCATCACCGAGGGAGGTGCGATGGAACCTTTCAACTCGGATATGCAAAACTTTTTGTATTATTCCGAAGAGCAGCGATGGCAGCTGGTGAGCTTCGTGAGGTCACTTCCCCAGTAAGCTGAACAAATAAAGCTAGCTCCCAGGTTAACCTGGGAGCCAGCACTCATTCAATGTGGTCGAATACACCATCTTCTTTCGAGTGTGCGCCGATCTTTTAGATCCGGCTTTCTAATCGGACGTCAACCTATCGAGTAGCGTATACCCACACGTCTCCCTGTTGATCAAAGGCCAGGATCTGCAGTGGATCTTCTGCCTCTCCACCCATGCCTGGCGCTCCAGTGGGCATTCCTGGAAGAGCCAGCCCGACGATATCCGGCTTTTCCAGCAGGAGTTCTTCGATCACATCGGCCGGCACATGACCCTCGATGATGTAGCCTTCCACCTCTGCTGTATGACAGGAGGCTAACTCGGCGGTGATTCCCCGGCTTTCTTTCAGCTCTGCGAGTGCGGCATTCGACGTATCGATCGTTTCCACGTTGTAGTCATTATCCTGTAGGTGAACCACCCACTGTGAGCAACAACCTCAAGTGGGACTCTCGAATACCTTAATGCTACGGTTTACGACTTTAGAATCAGGTGGAGCCGCCGCGTTTGGCGTCTGACCAGAACAGGCGGTAGAAACAAAAGCTAACACGATTAACACGCCAGCCCCCAGCATTCCAACCCAAGATTTCCTCGTCATTCTCTATACCTCCCATTAGTTCAAATATTTAGATACCCCGATTGATCAGATCAGACTGTTCATATATTCGCCCGACGTAATGTTTGCGCATTCAGCGCAACAATCACCGTGCTCAGCGACATGAGTAGTGCGCCCACCGCAGGTGAGAGTAAAATTCCAAACGGCGCGAGCAGCCCCGCCGCAAGTGGAATGGCGATGATGTTGTAACCCGTGGCCCAAACCAGGTTCTCCACCATCTTTCGGTAGCTCGCTTTGCTCAAACTGATCACACGTACCACATCCCTCGGGTCGTTCTTGACCAGCACCACGTCGGCCGATTCAACCGCCACATCGGTCCCACTTCCAATGGCAATGCCGACATCCGCACGCGTCAGCGCGGGCGCGTCATTCACACCATCGCCCACCATAGCGACGCGTAAGCCTTCCGATTGCAGATCGGATACTTTCGTGTCTTTATCCTGGGGAAGCACTTCCGCGAAGTACTGCTGGATATTCAATTCCTTCGCCACCGATTCCGCTACATCCCTGCTATCCCCCGTAAGCATGGCTACCTCGATGTCCATCTTTTGCAGCTCCCGAACTGCAATCTTGCTCTCAGGTCGAACCACATCAGCCAGCGCGTACGCAGCCGCCACTGCATCCTCAAGGATGAGATATACGACACTTCGGCCAGATTTTTCGTTCCTCTCACCGAATTCCGAGATGGCATCTGTGGGTCGGATGTCCAGCATCTCAAGCAGCCGAGGCCCACCTACGTAGACCCTTCTGCTGTCATAGATAGCCTGAACTCCTCGGCCCATAAGAGCTTTAAACTCGGTGACCTCAGACAACTCGAGATTTCTCGAATCGGCTTGGTTGCGCAGTGCATGTGCGATGCTGTGTTCTGAATCCGCCTCGACCGCCGTGGTGAGCGCCAACGCCTGTTCATGGGTCCAGGACTCAGAGACAATCTCCTCCACGACACCGAATTCGCCCCTGGTAAGCGTCCCGGTCTTGTCGAAGATCACGATGTCGATGTCTCGAGCTTCTTCCACAGCCATCCGATTCCTTACGAGGATTCCATTCTTTGCACCTATCGAGGTGGAAATGGCAACCACGAGAGGGATTGCCAGACCCAAGGCATGCGGACAAGCAATAACCAATACCGTCGCCACCCTGGCAACGACCTCTTCGTTGAACCCGAGCGCCACGGTCCAGGCGATTGCCGTTAAAATAGCAACCCCCACAGCACCGTAGAACAACCAACCCGCCGCTTTATCCGCCAAGACCTGGGTCTCGGATTTGGACATCTGCGCCTCTTCCACAAGGCGCATGACTCCGGCAAGTGCCGTGTCATCACCGGTTGCT
>CBDVCG010000102.1:0-6576 GCA_965372425.1 uncultured Anaerolineales bacterium | reverse complement strand
CTGCTTCGTTTTTCTCCGGTTACGGGCTAGGCGATGATCTCGTCAATGCGCTCAAACAGGGTGCCAACGCTCTGGCAGATGGACGTCTGCCTCAAATCGATGAAATGCCGAATCCATTTGTTTGTCGGACATGTGGGTACCTTGCGATAGATGAACCCCCATCAAGATGTCCCGACTGTGGTTCATGGTCAACTACGTACAAGGCTTTCCCACCTGTTTATTGGCTATCCGAGTTAGAACCAATGGTAGCCCTGGAACGCATGCGGAAGACCGTAGTAGAAATCGAAGAGATGCTGGCGGGTTTGACTGAAGAACAGTGTGGTTTCAAGGTTACAGAGCATGAGTGGTCCATTCATCAACTAATTACACATATCCGAGATGCCCAGGGAGTCCTTGACTCACGTTTGACGTTGTTGTTGGAACAAGACGATCCGTCACTGGAATCTAAGGCGGTGTTCGAATGGGCTTCCAAAACGGAAGATGAATCTCCGATGTCGGGGATGATTTTTAAAAGCTTTAAAAAATCCCGTTGCGAGACGATTTCCACGCTTGAAAGAATCCCTCTAGCAGATTGGTGGCGGACGGGGCGGCATGAGGAATTCGGTCAGGTTACCATATTGCAGCAGGTCAGCTACTTCACGGTGCACGAGCTCACGCATCTCCCTGCTATTTCTTTTCTACGCAGCCAGATCTTATCAGGATGAGACCCCAAATGGGGAGAGCGATTATGCGGGTTCATCGAGGAGGAGGATTATGAGGTCCACGTTGATTATCGGTGCGTTCATTGCGATGGCGACCGGTATTGCTATTGGAGTTCAATCGACCATAAGCAGTCGAGTTGGGAGTTTGATCGGGGGTATCCGGACGGGATTGTTGACCAACCTCGTGGGGGGCGTCGTCGCCGGTGCGATTGTTCTCATTCTTGTGGTCATCCAGGGGCGCAATTCATGGCAGTTATCTTCACCGGCTGTCATCATGTTGGTCATTTCTGGGTCATTGGGGATTTTAATTATCACTGGTGTTTCGTTTTCGCTTCAACGAACGGGTGTTGCGGCTGGATTAGCGACGATCATCCTTGGGCAGCTGCTGATATCGGGGATCGTGGATGCGCGCGGCATAGGAGGGGTTGAACCCATCCCGTTCACGTTCCAAAGAGTGCTTGGGTTCGCCGTCATGATCCTCGCAGTCTACCTGCTCATGCCGAAGGAGTAAGCCGCCTGGAAATTGTTTTACCGAGGTTGGGTTCTAGCAAATGTAGGAATGGGAACCTGGGTCGGAGAATCTAACTAGAATCAGATGAATGGCATGGATCAGGGAGCATGAAATGGAGCGATTTCGCATATGGGCGGAGCGAGAATACAGTCCCAGGAAGCGTATCGTCACGATCATCGTCGCAGGGATATTCTTCTTATTCGTGCTCCCGGGCATGATCATCCTGTTCGCGAAGAAGATCGATTCGACTCTTATGCTGCCGCAATTTGACTTTGCGTGGTTCAACGCCCTCGTCGGCATACTACTTATTCTTACTGGCGGGGCGGTCGCCATCTGGACCATTACAGTGCAGTATAAGTATGCTCGTGGAACACCTCTCCCGATGATGGCCACTCAGAATCTATTGGTAGATGGTCCCTTCTATTACTGTCGAAATCCTATGAGCCTGGGAACCATCGTGATGTACAGTGGAATCGCAGTATGGATCGGATCTTTTACAGCGTTGCTTGTTGTAATGTTTCTCAGTCTCATACTTCTGTCGTATCTCTGGAAAGTGGAAGAGGTGGAACTCGTAATGCGATTTGGTGAAGAGTATTCCAACTATCGAGCTAGGACACCCTTCATCCTGCCTCGAATCCATAATTAATAAAGTCATGCTGAACATATGGGCCGGCTTCGGAACAGAACGAAAATATTTGGTTTGCCGACTCGTTTGGCATCGTCTAGCCCATTGCGCGAGAATGAATTCTCAGGCTTAGTGCGATTGTCATCGATTGAGGACACGCTTCATGCTTGATTTCAGGAGGTTCAGATGAACAACGGGAATGTAGTTGTTGTAACCGATAGCTCAGCATACATCCCTCCGGACGTGAGCAAGGGTTTGAATATCGAAGTCATTCCTTTATGGCTTATTTGGGGTGAGGAATGTTTTCGTGATGGGGTGGACATCTTCCCATCAAACTTCTATAAGCGCCTGGAAAAATCTAACACTTTACCAACGTCATCACAGCCATCCGCTAAGGAATTTGAACTCCTATTTCAGGAGCTCGCCATGCGGACGGACGCGATCGTGAATGTCCTTGTTTCATCGAAAATCAGTGGGACCATTGCGAGTGCACAGGCGGCAATCCCAATGATCCCGGACGCGCAGATCGGGATCGTCGACTCCTTATCCAGTTCGATGGGACTGGGTTTCGTTGTTCTAGCAGCGGCACGTGCTGCGGCTGCGGGCAAGTCCTTCACGGATGTCGTCAAGGCTGCGGAAGTTATGCGTGAAAAGGTGCACCTCCTATTCGTCGTGGATACGCTTGAGTACCTGCATCGGGGTGGGCGTATAAGCGGCGGCAAGCGCCTACTAGGAACAATCTTGAATATAAAGCCGATCCTTCATTTCGAAGAAGGTGAAATCAGACCTTTTTCACAAGCGAGAACGAAGAAAAAAGCCATCAATATGATGCTTGAAATCGCCGAGGACCGGCTTGAAGGTAGACCCATGGCTGAAGCCGTGATCGTAGAAATCAATACGCCAGAGGAGGCAGAGGCCGTAGAGCTTCAGATTAGGTCACGCTTTGGGACCTCGCTAGTACATCGCACCGAAGTGAGCCCTGTGGTTGGCACCCACGTTGGCCCAGGGGCGGTGGGTATTGCATTTTACTCTGAGTGAAATTTCCGATGATGGAGAGAGTAGTAGTTATCGGAACCAGTTGCTCGGGGAAGACGACGTTTGCACGTCGGTTGGCTGAGATTGTAGAAGTTCCCTGGTACGAGTTGGATCGCTTGCATTGGCTGCCTGATTGGGAGCCACGTCGGCTCGATGAATTTCGTCGTTTGGTGGGAGAGAAGGTCTCTCAGGATTGCTGGGTGATCGATGGCAATTATGGCGGCAAAGTGCGGGACATCGTCTGGGCCAGGGCGACCCATATTGTTTGGCTCAATTATCCCTTTTCGATCATGCTTTCTCGTGCGCTGCGACGTACGATGAGAAGGTTATGGACAAAGGAGATATTGTTTTCTGGAAATCGGGAGTCCTGGCAGACGCAGTTTTACAAACGAGATTCCATCCTTTTCTGGGTCATCACTACATATGGCAGGCGTCGGAGAGAGGTTCCGGAAATATTGAAAAAACTGGCGTACGCACATCTGACCGTGTTCGACTTCCGTCAACCCGCAGAGGCGGAAGAGTTCCTGAACTTTATGAAATCCAACATCAGAGTACGCCCCAACTAATCCGTTACATCCTTGAACAGATTGCGACCATGGATAGCTTAATTGCCGAGTGGTCGCGGAATGCGACCCGCGGCTGCGCGGTCATATCTGGGGATTTTCGTTTCGAGAATGCCGGAGATGAATGACCGAAGCGAAAACGTATTCATGGAAGATTCCGTCCTGTGAAATCATACAAATCGCGCAAATCTCGAGTGGTCCGATAAAAACGGCATCACCGCCGAACACTAATAAAGGACCCCCGACGATGCTAATGAAAAGCAAAGGACCCTTATGCGTGAGCATGGAATTGCTCGTCGCCGAAGAATCTCCAAGCTTATTGATCGTGCCTGATCAAACGCTTGACTTTATTAAAAACGAGCGAATTGGTCTCATGATTCCTGCGGCTATGGGTCCAGTCATGAGAAGTGTGGTGAGAATGATGATGAGGGGGAGTTGGAGTGAGGGTTTACTAAGGTTCTCGCGCCAGGTGTCCCATGCGGCTCCGGCGATGTAGATGACAAACACATCCAAGGCAGCGACACCTATTATGACGAAAACTCTTGAAGTATCAGATCCTTTGATATAGAGATAGATGAGGACAGCCATAAGGATACCCAGGGGAAGAGCGAATATCGCAATGTCATAGCGGTTAAAAGGAGCTGCTGCAACAGCCTGCCACAATGACAATGCAAATGTGCTTGCGAGTGCGATACTGAACAATCCTGCTCTTTGCCACCCCCGCCAGGACGAGAAGAGAAGGAAGACGAAACCAAGCAATATGAACAACAATGCAATCGCAATTCCAACTTCATCCGAAATGAACAATTTTCCATCATCGCTCAGTTCTCCAAGGATGGTGTGTATGAAGAGCACGGTTCCCATGAAGGCAGTTCCTACCCAGGTATATGCCCAATCAGGGATTCGGCGGTAGAGAGCATAAATAGCGCCGCAACCAACCATAAACCCAGAGGCGAGCAACACGGCGACACTTAATATCAGTCGCCATTGTGGCAGGGTGTACCATGGTTTATGTGTGATCAATGAAGCGGTTGCGATGCCCAGACCAAGGATAATGGGTGGCAACGATGCAATGATGATCTCGTGTCGATCCAGATCGAAGGTTTTACCCTTATTGCGGGTGTGACTCATTCTATGTTGCTCCTTCTGAAGATAGATCGAAGGGTAAGGAGGCGATATTGTACTCTCTCTAGAATCGCAGGTCTGTTCTCCTGAAAAATCAGAGTGGGGAATTCCCGAAGCTTCCAATAATAAGAATACGCGTGTATGTGTGCTCCATATGGGCATGATTGGAACCCATCATGAATACCTGTATCATATCGTATTCAATGGTCTCTCGAAATTTTTCAGCGCAAGGTTCAGGAGAGCCCGATAAAGGAGATGTGTGAATGATGAGTTCCAAGGATGATATCTCCAGCATCTGGGAGGATCAACCACATTGGAAGGAAATAGACCCAAACAAGGAGCCATGCAATATCCTGGACGCTGGAACCTCAAGTCGAAGGCAAAGAGAAATTTTTTTCAACCGGCGGTCGACAGATTTCTCGAGGGATGAATAGTATTTCTCCAATGAGCTGATGGGGATGAATTGAGTTCTTATCAGTAGAAATAATGCACGCTCATGGGGATAGGAGTGCGAAGATGCGCAGGATCGAGGGAATTCTACCGGACGAATTGAAGTCCCACGTTAATGATAATCCGGTCGATATTGCCGTTCCATATCCTGTTTCCACATATCGAAAGCTCGTCGAACAAATTGCGAAACTTTCCTTCCTCAACAAGGATCAACTTTTATTTTATCGTGGTCAAGGACGCGATCATCAAAACAAAGCGGGCGCGTCCACGCAATATCCTTCAATATATCGAGGGGAATATTTGTCGAGCTGGGAGATTATGTACCGATTCGATATCCTTAAGGCGGCTTCCGGTTGGCTAAAAAAACTGTTCGCGAGGGAACAGGTGGAGGGTTTTCGGGAATTATCTCGCAAACGGTACATACAGTGGAGCATCCTCCAGCATTATGAAGTTTGTCATACGCCTCTTCTGGATCTTACCCATTCGCTGCGTGTGGCCTGTTCGTTTGCCCAACTATTTACCGAGACCGCCGAAGCCTAAGCCTATGTCTACGTCCTAGGCATGCCATACCTGACCAACCGCATCTCCATCAATTCAGAACATGATCTTGTCAATATCAGGTTGCTCAGCATCTGTCCTCCCGATGCCCTGCGTCCATATTTTCAAGAGGGCTATCTCGCAGGGACTACGGACATAAACTATGTGTATGAAAACAAAACAGAACTGGATTTTCGCAATCGATTGATCGCCAAGTTCGCCATCCCAAGATCTCAGAGATTTTGGGGAGAAGGATTCGATAGTATTCCCTGGCGTGTGCTCTTTCCGAGAGGAGATCAGGTCGGGAAACTATGCCATGAAATTCAGGTGCTGGTGCGGAACTTCCAGGGGAATGACTCAATCACCGAATTCGTCAGGGAATGGGCGAGCCTGGAGGAAATTCTCATCAATCGTGCTGAAAGAGGATCCAATCTGTCCCTCCAGACGATCGAAGCTATTGACACCTTGGCACAGGAGGGGGAGATCGATGAGAAGCGACAGAATGAATTGCACAAACTGCGACGATTTCGTAACAGAATGATACGAGAATTCAATACCTTTGATTATGATTTGGCTGGATATCAGGAGCGAATTCGTGAAGCCAAACTAAGTCTGATGATTGAACCATAGGGATGGCGGCCCACCGGATTCATCTCTTGGAGTTAGGTACAGGGGGTGCTCGGCTTCGGCAGGGATTACATGTGCGGCACCCGACGATTGTCATCGCTGATTAGCCTTGAACCCACGGCTGATTTTCAATCCTAATGGCTAGATCGCGGATTGGAGGCAAGCACGTTGTCCAAATCGAATCGGGAGAGATCGAGGAAGGGGATGTTTATGAAGAGACAAAGCCATATATAAAATATATAGAATGTCTTATATAACCATAGTTTAACTATGAGGAATCCTTCTAAAAGAAGCAGAATTTTTATTGATTACATCTGCTTTACGGACGAATGGGAAGTGGGCTAAATGAACTCTTCGTAACACGCAAAGCGCAATTGGAAGATGGCAATCTTCTGGTTGGCT
>CBDVCG010000101.1:0-6597 GCA_965372425.1 uncultured Anaerolineales bacterium | reverse complement strand
CTGATGAATGCGATTGAAGATATACGAGAACTCAGGGTGCCATCCGGGAACAAATTAGAGAAGTTAAAAGGGGATCGCGCAGGTCAACATAGTATCAGGATAAACGATCAATGGCGTATTTGCTTTATCTGGCGAGAAGGGAATGCCTACGAGGTTGAGATAACAGACTATCACAATTGAGGTGAGAAGAAATGGCGAAGAGAGATTTTCCTCCTATCCATCCAGGCGAGATATTACTTGAGGAGTTCCTTAAGCCGATGGGGATTTCACAATATCGACTTTCAAAGGATATCAGTGTTGATCCACGGCGAATTAATGAAATCGTTCATGGGCAGCGATCGATTAGTGCCGATACAGCGCTGCGACTTGGACGTTTTTTTGGCACTTCCGCTCGTCTTTGGATAAACCTGCAATCTCATTATGATCTCGAGGTGCAAGAAGCGACGATCGGCGATCGTCTTGATACAGAAGTAAAAGCCTACGGTTGATTTCTCTCGAGTTGCTAACTAATTATTACTCCGGATAACAATTCGCTGGATACGAACGGCTAACTGGTTTCACCATGTAGCTTAACAGAATGACTGCGTCATTCTGTATGTTGGATGCGGTGCGAAAAGCCGGCCAGGGAAATTCAAAGAGAGAATTGCGAAGTAATTCTATAAGTAAGTCGAAGACTTACGACGTAAGCATGATGAAATCATGCGACGTAAGCCAAAACGCAGTTTTTCCACCGCTCAGCTCGAAGCCGTAATAGAGACATCTTTGCTACTCCTCCGGGTCAACCCTCCTCGACCCGGGAAACCGTGATCCTCTCCCCCTGTTTGATAGCATGTAGCGACGTCACATCGCCTGATACCATCCCGAACGGGTTTACGTTAGAAGCTGCTCGGGGTTGATCCGATGTGCTTGCGGGTGTACGCCCGAAGAAGACGCAAAGTGCGCTCCCAGGCGGCCAATATCCTAATTCCCCAACCTCCATGTCTTGACGAGCGTGCTCAGATTCTTCGACCTGCACAGGGATGGTGAAGTAGATTTCCTCTCCCCAAGTACTGACCGAGCTTTCGATCGGGAGTGCTTCCCAGATGATATTTGCCGTCTCGGAATCATCTATTCTGGCGACGACTTCTATCTCGTTCGATGTGATCTTAATCTGCCGCTCCATGGTTCGCGCTCCTTGCTTGAGTTTGTAATTCGACTTTAAACTGATGTACATTTGTTTTGAAATTCTGTCTCAGGCAGCTTAATGCGGAGGTGATTCCCCCTTGATCCGCCGTGAAAAACAGGTGGCCCGGACAGCGGCAATCGGACGATCCGAAGTTCGCTACATGACGAGACAGCGCTTCGCTCAGCCACCCGGCCCAGCGACACTCGACATTCTCTTTGGAGGCGGTCCACCACACTTCAGTGATTTCGAACTCTGATGTGAGGGCATCGATATGCCAATGGGAAGGTTTCATTGCGGTGTGATCAAGATGCCTGCCAACTCGTGCGTGCAACCCTCCCGGTCCACGAGCACTTCCAACATAGATGTAGCAGCCCGCGGGGAAGGCTTGACGATCGAGCGAACCGATCGTCAATTTCCTAAGATATGGATTGAACATCCCAATGGCGTATGAGCCCGGAACGGATGGAAGATTTGTGTTCAATAGGTTGCCTTTACAACAATTATATGTCACGTTTAACTCCTGCCCAGAAGCACAACTCATGGCTTTCTGCCAGCACCCCCCATTAGTGTTAGGATTATGCCATCCTGGATACCAGCGGGTTGGATTTGCCCTCTGAATATTCCTGATATTAAAGAATGACATGGTCAATCGAAGGCAGTTTGTAAAAATCAGCGGAGCATACGGACTAAGTGTTCTGGCCATTGGCTTAGGGGCTTGCAATGGGCCAGCGATGGAAGAAACGGACACCGTTCGACACCTCATCCTGCTCTATACGAACGATGAGCATGGCTGGATGGACGCCTATCAGAATACAGGGGGTGCAGCTGATTTGATGTATAAATGGCGCACGAGAGAGCACTACGACGAGTCCGATGAGCGTTTCATCATCCTGAGCGGTGGTGATATGTGGACTGGACCGGCGCTGTCCACGTTAACGCGGGGTGAGGCGATGGTCGATGTCATGAACGCGATGGGCTACCGTGCGGCTGCCATTGGAAATCATGACTTCGATTTCGAACTTGAGAATCTTCGAGCTCGTGCAGCTCAAGCGAACTTTCCCTTCCTTTCAGCCAACCTCAGCTACCAAGATGACGGCAGCATCCCGGAATTTGCGGACCCGTATGTCATTCTCGACACCAATGGTGTGAGCGTTGGGATCCTCGGGTTGACGACAAAAGAGACGAAGATCGATACAAAGCCAGAAGCGGTCGTCGATCTGGAGTTCGGCGCGTATGAGGAAACCATCGAAACCTACGTCCCGAAGATGCGGGAGGAAGGCGCCGATCTTATTCTATTGATTTCCCATCTCTGTGTGGGTGACACAGGGAAGCTGGCGCCGCTCGCGGCAGAACATGGCATTGCCGTCATTGGTGGAGGGCACTGTCACCAGGCGATCAACGAAGTCGCTAATGGGACGCGCATTATCGAGAGCAGCTACTTCATGCGCGGGTATACGCGAATTGATCTCTACTTCGATACGGTGGCGGGCGCAGTCCTCCTCACCGAAGCAGAATTCGTCCCTAATAAGGAAGGACGGGCGGATCCAGAGATCTCGGAGATTATCGAGACATGGCGGGGTAAGGTCGACCCCGAATTGTGGGAAGTGATCGGCTACACCGAGGGCGAGATCGATCGCCGCACGCTCGCAATGGATGAGATCGTGCCCGGGAGTTGGCTGCGAGCCTATCCAGCGGCCGATGTAGCGCTCGCCAGCCGCCGTTATATGCAGCAGGACATCGATGCTGGTGACATCACCAGGGGATCGATTCTGGGCGTATTGGCCACAGACAACCGTATTGTCGAGGTTTCCATGACAGGGGAGGACTTAATTCACACCATCATTTCCAAGGATCCGATGCTGGCGGGAATCACCGAAGAGGGGGAGGATTTTATCCTCAGTGATGGTTCTTTAGTCTTGGTTGATGAGGTCTATCGAGTCCTTATTCCACATTCGCTCTATCCAGGTGGGAATTATTACGAGTTTCATCTGTTCGATAAAAATCCAATCGATCTCTGTATGAACTGGCGGGATCCGGTGATCGCCTGGATCCAATCGCTCGACACATCGCGGGAAAACCCTCTCGATCAACTTCTCGGATCTTCATAGATCCTGCAGATCCGTGCGTACCCAACCACGTCATCCGCGTGATTCGCAGGAAAGGTTCAGATTTAATGCGCACGTGCGCATATTTCACATATTTGCCATCTTGTCCAGATGAATCGCAATACGAGATTTTCCAACTAAGGATATAATCGTCTCTGTTTTTGAGCGGCGGCAGTATCTGTCCGGAAACTGATGTCCCAAAACCGACGGGTACGCCCGAAATAATCGGGTACGCCCGGAATATAAAAGAGGATCCTTTGTCAGAGCATCCAGTACAAGATATTAAGGGGACCGAGGATGTCACCCTCAGTCGTGATCTGAACCTATTCACAGTGACGATGATCGGTGTGGGCGGCATGATCGGTGCCGGCATCTTCGTGCTCACCGGTATCGCGGCAGGCGTAGCGGGACCTGCGCTAATCATCGCCTTCCTGCTGAACGGGCTTGTCACAACTTTGACGGCGATGTCCTACGCCGAGCTAGGTTCCGCCCTGCCAGGTGCTGGGGGTGGCTACGCCTGGATAAAAGAAGCCTTGGGTGGGACGCTCGGGTTTATCGCCGGCTGGATGAGTTGGTTTGCACAGGCGGTAGCCGGAAGTCTCTATGCGCTTGCTTTTGGTCGATTTACTGCTGAATTTATCACCATTGTGGATTTACCAACGTTCGGTTTGTCAGTCGAGCAGATGACGCTCATTTTTATGACCCTCATCATCATTGTGTTCACCGGCTTGAACGTCATGGGGGCATCTGAAACCGCGAAAGTGGGCAACATACTCACGGTTACGAAGATCGCTATCCTTGGATTGCTCGTCCTGTTTGGTTTGGTAGCCATGTTGAAGACCGATGCCTGGCTGGGTCGTTTCACAACAGGTATGTTTTCAGAAGGTTTGATCAGCGTTTTCGTGGCGATGGGGTTCACCTTTATCGCTTTCGAAGGTTATGAAATTATCGCCCAATCCGGCGATGAAGTTATCGATCCAAAACGCAATATCCCGCGAGCAACCTTCATATCTATCGCCATCGCCGTCACGATTTATGTTCTCGTCGGGATCGTGGCGATAGGTGCGACCAATCCACCGGAGGGGCTCGAGGCGTATCAATATCTCGGTGAGAAGGGCGAGTTGGCGATCATTGAAGTGGCTCAGCAAGTCTTTCCACTGGGCGTCGGTGGGATGATCCTTCTTCTGAGCGGACTCGCTTCCACCACCTCTGCGTTGAATGCGACCACGTATGCCTCCTCCCGTGTATCCTTCGCCATGGGCCGTGAAAACAACCTGCCCGCATTTTTTGCCAAGATCCATCCATCGCGGCACACACCCTATCTTGCTGTGATCGCCTCGGGAATGTTGATGATGCTGATGGCCTGGACGCTGCCGATAGGGGACGTCGCCGCCGCAGCGAGTATTATGTTCCTGCTTCTGTTCCTTCAAGTGAACCTTGCGGCGTTATATCTGCGCTTATCGCGCCCTGAATTAGACCGTGGTTTCAAGATCCCCTGGTTTCCGGCGATCCCAATTCTTGCCATCATCAGCAATGCTTTTCTGGCCATAAGTCTTTTCAGGTTCAGTGTCATTGCATGGGTTGCCACCATCATTTGGATTGTGCTTGGCTTGCTGTCCTTCTATATGTACTTTTCCCGAATTGAAGAGATGGAGAAGCCCAAAGAAATACTGCTCGAGGAAGTGTTGGTGAGCAGGGATTACTCCGTCCTCGTTCCCGTCTCCGATCTTAAACTTGCGCGCATACTGGGGAAGATAGGTGCGCTCATCGCGGATGATCAGGGGGGGGAACTTCTCGCGCTGCATGTTGTGCAAGTTCCTCCTCAGCTAACCCTCGGAGAAGGTCGTCTGTTCCTTAAAGAAGGACGCGAATTTCTTGACGAAGTGATCCTCCAGGCGAAGGCTATCGATGTCCCTGTCCATTCCATCATCCGGCTTGGCCGGAATGTCGCCCGTTCGGTGCTGCAGACTGCAGTTGAGAACGCCTCTGACATGATTGTTTTGGGCTGGCCCGGATACACTCAGACGTCAGGGCGGCTATTCGGATCTGTCATCGATCCAATTGTGGATAACCCTCCCACCGATGTCGTGGTAGTCCGATATCGCCGGTGGAGGCCTTTGAAGAAGATCCTGGTACCCGTAACCGGCGGTCCGAATAGCCGCCGTGCGGTGAAGCTCGCAGTTTCTATGGCGAGATACGAAAAACCTGAACCTGCCCAGGTTACGCTTCTGCATGTCCTGCCCCCACACGCACGAAACGGTGATCGAATTCGTGGGCAGCAAAGTCTCTCGGAAAGCATGGAGGGCATCGAGTACGATCATATAGATACCCGGATTGTCGAGGGGGCAAATACTGCGGATGTGATCATCGAAGAGAGCAAGGGCTACGATTTAATTACACTGGGCGCCTCCGATGAACCCATCTTGAAAAATTATTTGGTTGGCCCTCAGTCTGAAAAGATCGCGAGAAATTCTAAAGTCACCGTCATGATGATCAAGAGACGATCCGGGCCGCTGCATTCCTTCGTCAGGAAAACGCTGCTCGAACCCACCCAACCCAAGCCGATAGAGTGAAATCTCAGCCACTATTGACCCAGCTTCCAACGGACCGAGCGCATGATCCCGACAGAGAGTCCTGAAGCCAGCCTCGAATTTATCCAGGAGTTGAGAAAAGCCCTCCGGGAAGTGCGGTTTGACCGCATGAGCAGGCTGCTCTACAGCACCGATGCGAGCATCTACCAGATGATGCCCATCGGTGTCGCCATTCCACGGGATGCCGACGAAGTTTCCGCTGCTGTCCAGATCGCAAGTGCGCACAACGTCCCCATCCTCCCTCGTGGCGGCGGCAGCAGCCTGGCAGGCCAGGCTGTCGGCCATGCCCTCATCCTTGATTTCTCTCGCTACATGGATGATATCCTTGAAGTCGATGCAGCCTCGTCCTGGGTTCGCGTGCAGCCAGGGATAACGCTTGGCAATCTAAATCTGAGCCTGCGAGAGCGGGAGTTGATGTTTGGACCCGATCCAGCGAGCGCGGACCGTGCGACGATGGGAGGCATCCTCGGCAACAACTCGACCGGAGCGCATTCGATCGTTTACGGGATGACGTTGGACCATGTCATCGAGACCGAAGTTGTTCTGGCGGATGGGAGCCGTGTGAAGTTCGACAGCACGACCTCCTGGGAGGGAAGGGCTCGGCGAGCCACCTTGGAGGGCGAGCTTTATCGGAAGCTCCCCGACATTCTTCAGGAATATCGAGGGGAGATAAAGAGTCGTTACCCGCGGACATTCCGGCACGACGCCGGTTATAACTTAAATCGCATGCTTGATC
>CBDVCG010000100.1:0-6610 GCA_965372425.1 uncultured Anaerolineales bacterium | reverse complement strand
ATCGCATTGCCAGGGGTCAAGCATAATCCCAAATAACTACAGATACCTGTCTCGACCGTCTATCAGAGACGTTCGCTCTGATAGACCCTGTGAGTTCACGCATACCTGAAAGAACGGCGCTCTTCTCAAGATTGAGAAGAGCGCTATGCTGCTCACAAATATTGGGCCTTATTTGAGCCCATGTACCCGGGGTAATCCTGCTGATCCAGGTTTATTATGATCCGCTTCTCCCACGCCGAGGTCCGCCGGATCGTCCGCCACTATTACGACGCTTCGGCTTGCGATCTTTTTCCATCGCTTCCTCAGGAGTCCACCCTTCGAGTACGGCTTGGCGTGATAGACGAATTTTCCCTTCACGGTCAATGTTCGTCACCATCACGGTGATTTCATCACCAACCTTAGCAACGTCTTCAACCTTTTCTACATGCTCTGAGTCGAGCTGGGAAATGTGCACAAGACCATCCATGCGAGGCAGGATTTCGACAAATGCACCAAAATCCGTCGTTCGCACAACTCTGCCTGTATATATTCGACCGACGACGGCTTCCTCGATCAAACTCTCCACCATCTCCCTGGCGCGGTCTGCGCTGGGTCCATCAGAAGCCGCAATAAACACGGTCCCATCATCCTGGATATCGATTTTTGCACCCGTCTCTTCCTGAATCGTTCGTATGACCTTGCCGCCTGGTCCGATCACTGCGCCAATTTTCTCGGGATCGATCTTGACGACCGTCATACGAGGGGCATGAGGTTTCAAATCAGCTCGCGGTTCCGAGATACAGCCTTCGATTTTATCGAGGATGAAGACACGAGCCTGAAGGGCTTGATCTAAAGCCTGAGACATGATCTCGGACGTTATCCCCTTGATCTTGATATCCATCTGCAGGGCGGTGATACCCGCGCGTGTCCCGGCAACTTTGAAGTCCATGTCCCCCAGATGATCTTCCATCCCCTGGATATCCGTGAGGATGGCGTAATTCTCATCTTCTTTGATCAACCCCATTGCGATCCCACCTACAGGAGCCTTGATAGGAACTCCAGTATCCATAAGGGCTAGTGTCGAGCCACATACAGATGCCATCGATGTAGATCCGTTGGATGAGAGCACTTCCGAGACGAGCCTGAGGGTATATGGGAAGTCATCGACTGGTGGCAGAACAGGGATAAGAGCCCGTTCGGCGAGTGCGCCGTGCCCGATCTCTCTTCGTGAAGAACCACGGAGAAACCTTGTTTCACCCACAGAAAATGGGGGGAAATTGTAGTGATGCATATAGCGTTTCTCGTCCAGGGGGCTCAGCCCATCGAGCACCTGCCGTTCGCGTGGGGTTCCCAGCGTCGCTAATGTAAGCACCTGGGTATCACCGCGGCTGAATAATCCAGAACCATGCGCACGTGGGCTGAAATCTATTTCCGCACTAATCTCCCGGACATCAGTCAGTCCACGCCCATCGGTACGTGTTTTCGTCTCGAGGATCCGGCTCCGGACAGCCTCTTTATGAAGATCTCCGAAGGCCTCTCGAACATCACCTTCCTCAAGTTCGCCGTCTGTGGATAGTGACTCCACTGCTTCGGATCGAAGTGTATTTAGACCCTCATCTTGTTCAGATTTGGATAGGTCTTGTGCAACAAATATATCTAATCGATCCCCTATAAAGGTTCGGACGGCTTCCTTGGCCTCCGGATCAAGCGCAACCGGAGGATACACACGCTTCTCCTTACCGACGGCTGCGCGCATCTCATCTTGGAGTTCGATAAGGGGTTTGAAGGCTTCCTGACCAGCATTCAGCGCCTCGACGACGGTTGCTTCATCAACCTCATCCGCGGCACATTCGACCATGAGGATGGCATCGTTTGTGCCGGTTATTCGGAGGTCGAAGTTCGATTTATCTGTCTCCTGGTAGGTTGGATTGTAGATAAACTTCCCATCCTCGATCGAAATCCGCACCGCCCCGATAGGTCCCCCAAAGGGAATATCCGATATCGTCAGCGCCGCAGAGGCGCCCAGAAGTCCCAGGATATCAAGGGGCGTCTCCCCGTCAGAGGAAAGCGCGTACAGGATGACCTGTACATCATTCCGCATATCTTTCGGGAAGAGAGGTCGAATTGAACGATCTGTCAATCTCGACGTGAGGATAGCTGCTTCTGTCGGACGGCCTTCCCGACGGAAGAACGAGCCAGGGATTCGACCATCAGCATAGAGTCGTTCTTCATAATCTACGGTTAAGGGAAAGAACCCGAGTCCTTCTCGAAGTTCTTTGCTCATCGTGGCTGTCGCCAGAATGACGGAATCCCCTTGTCGAACCGTAACCGCTCCGCCGGCTTGACCGGCGAGCTTTCCAGTTTCGATCGTTATGGTTTTCCCACCTACTTCGGTTGTAAAAACTTTTGCTTCTAACACGTAAAAATCCCTTTCCCACCTACTGCCCTTGGAGGTCAGGGACTGGAGAGCGACTATCAGTAATGTGTGTCTCTTAGTTGATAGGCACTCTCCAATTCCCAACCCGCCGCCTGAGCTTGGTGTGCAAACTGTGAGCGCTACATTACGCCCATTATTCGATGTGGTCCGCAGAGTAATTTAAAAGAGCAGGTGTGATCTGTCTCTACCTACTCGAAAGAATTTACTTGCGGCGGATTCCCAATCGATCCGTAAGCGCTAGATACGCAGATGCGTCTTTTCGCTTTATATAATTGAGGTGTTTTCTCCGTTGGCCAACTAATTTCAGCAGTCCACGACGGGATGATTCATCGTGTTTGTGCTCCCGCAAGTGGTCCGTCAGCTGAGTAATTCTGGAAGTAAGAATGGCTACCTGCACCTCAGGGGAGCCGGTATCGTTCTCGTGTCGGTGATACTCATCAATGATCTGATCTTTTTCTGCCTTCGTTAATCCCATGACATATGCTCCTCTGCAAGTCACCCAGCATATAGTGGTAAGAATTTAAGTGGTATGCATTTACCATAGTGGTATGCTCTCACCACCGTACACCGGTCGAGTCATTTAACGGAGCAATTATACCAGAAGCGAACTGGTTCCTAGTTATCGATTGCGCTCTGGAGACGACTTCTGTGGACTTCAGGAAATGATGCCAAGATGGTCCGCACCAATCTTTCAGTACCTTTCGATCCATCCTCCATCTCGTCCAGTAGAAACTTTGTCGCCTCAGGCGGGCTGCGCGCGGCCAGTTCTTCAACAAGTACACGAAGCGTCTTCCATGATTCCCCCCGAGCTCGATCGCTGGACCCGCGCAGGGTGAGTAGGATCGTCGGGATATGCTTGTTCTCGCCCCCTTCCAAAAACGCCAATAGGGCTTGAAGGCCTAAGTGTCGGACATGGGAGTTATCCGAATTGAGCCAACCATCAATAGCTTCGAAAAGCTCTGATGGAACCTGCGCTCGATAGGATCTCAACCCAGCCGACGCAATGCTAATCACCACCTGTACATCGTTACACATCGTCGCCCATGCCTCAGCAATCGTGAGTACTTCCAATTTAGCATGCGAACCTAACACAACTGCTGCGAGTGCTCGCAGCTCTCGATACTCATAACCCCACAAGGACTCTGCTATCTTGCGCCAGCTCTCTTCATCATCGAACTCTGTGTTCTCGACAGCAGCACTTAATTGGCGGACCACGGGTCGAGGGACGTGAAGCACACGATGGTCATCGTACACATCGAGTGTTCGCTTCGTTCGGTCTCCATAAAACTCAAAGAGGTCCACACACATCCGGCTGAATTCGAGTGGTACATCAGCCTGCTGCAGAATTTCCTGTATTTGCTTGTCCAGTCGGGAGGGATCAATTGCCGGCATTGCGTCACCAGGTCTACGATAGACTCGCTTCGATTCTCTCTATGTGGACTGTCATCGGGTTTCAATCAACAACTTACGAATTCCTGCTTGCGCATGAGGCTTGATCAACATCACGCATAATTATGAAAATATCGCATGATTTCTTCAAAGGCTTCTTCAGCATCTTCGACAAAACGCAGAAGTTGGATATTTACAGGACGAATATAAGGATTGACCGGTTCGAAAAACGGAGCAAACACCTGCCCCCACATTCGCCCGACCAGGATTAGTGGTTTCTCTTTTAAGGCATGAATTTGAAGTTGAGACCAGGCGAACGAAATCTCCGTCAATGTTCCAATTCCCCCGGGCAAAGCAATCAAAGCATCTCCGATTTCAATCAGGCGGGAGACGCGGTCGATCAAACGCTCCTCGCGGATTTCTTCGCTCAACCATGAATTTGGGGCTATGGCACGCCACTGCTCTATCTGTTCGCAAGTCACTCCGATGACACGACCTCCGGCTTCGGAAGCCCCTCGACTCGCGGCCTCCATGGTCCCGATGTATCCTCCGGTCGCGACCGCGAACCCCGCTTCGGCCAATTTTCGCCCCAACGTTTCAGCAGCCTCGAACGGACCATCACCATCGACCGGCGTGGAACCCCCAAAGATCGTGATCACCTTCCGGTCAGTCACCTAACCTCCTATCGACTGCATCGGCCACTGGTCCCAGCCACACTCTATCTAATTGATCGCCTCTCGTCTCCAGGAGCGGCTCTGGGGAAGCAGCAAGTAGATCCACCCATTCCTGTAAGAATCTCCACATGAGAGCATGATCCCAGAGCAGCTGCCATACGCCATCCGTCCATGAAATTCCAACCTTCGCGGCCATTCTTTCCCGGTAATGCTGGATCATGACCTCCACATCCACCGGGATCGCCTCAAACCACCATGCACTCTTGTTCACGAAGACCAGCAGGTCGAGCACACCTGGTCCGACCCCGGTGAGCTGCCAGTCGTATACGACCTGAGTACGATCCTCCAGAACTGAAATATTTCCCGGCCAGTAATCACCATGCAGCAGCGTCATCGGCTGTTCTTTAAGCGGTGCAATGACGGCCTCTGCCTGTGAAGTCAGCTTTGCAAATATCTCCATCCGTCGTGGAACTTTTGCCAAACCCTTGGGTCGCCTTCCGATGATGATGCGTTCGATCGCATGTGTTGCCGCCATGACATGGACTTCGAAATCCGCTTCTAATGGACGTCCCAACCAGGGAAACGCTTGAAGGTCTTCCCCGAGATTCCAAAAACGATCGTGAAGCTGCGTTAACGAGTCAATGGCGGTGAGATAATCCTCTTTAGACCACGCATCAGGTTCGACCGTAGGGTTTAACATCTCAAGGATTAACCAATCACCCAGTGGCGATGCCGCAATCAATCCAGGTGTATTCACCGGCACATGTGCTGCTAATGACTTGTAGACACCCACTTCTCGTCTGCCTGCCCCAGCCAGGCCTGTCCGTGTCGTTCCCAGTGGCTCTTTCAGGACCAGGTTGCAAATCCCCTCATCATTCCGCCCTCGATAATGCGCCTTGAAGGAAGTCACGCGCCCCATTGAAGGGCGTCCATGAGGTAAAGATTGGGATTCCACTCCCTCGACCACGAGCGTTGGGTCTCCCAGGTATCGACGCAATCCGGCTGTTAGATTGGCTTTCGTGAAGGGCCAAATCCAATGCACATTTGCATTAAGCACTGCATCTTGAGTTTCCACCGGAACACTAGCTCCTCAGTCTTATGCTCGTCGACAGCCTTTTTTATTTTTATCCCTAGGTAGGAGAGCTTGAACCATCATTCGTAGAAAACTTTACAAGAAAACGGTCTGATCTGCCAAGCAGGCAAGTGTCTGATCAAATTTTTAAACCAATAGATTGTAGTTCCCGGTTAGTTAATTCCGGCGTCCATTTCAACAACACGGTACGGATATACGTTCAGAATCGTGCATCCATGGAAAATGCTCTCTGTGATTTCCAGGTTTCGCGTTGCGTGGGAGTGACCGTGCAGCATCATCCTGGCGCGGGAGTAATCCATTAAGTCTCGAAATACAGCGAACCCCGTATGCGCAATATCCTCAGCGTCATGGATCCCGTAGGGGGGTGAATGGGTGACTAACAAATCAATTCTCGCTTGGCGAATCATGCGGTGAATAAACAATTTTGGGAGCAAGCTGAACATACGGAATCTCATCTGGTTTTCACTGTACTGGTGTTTGCCCTTATTTTTATAACGACGACTTCCGCCCAAGCCAATGATGCGGAGACCTCTCACGTGCACCATGCGACCATCGATATTCATACCCCCTGGGATATTGAAATTGTCTGGGTCATGATTTCCTGGGACATACACAAGGGGCACATCTAACATACTGACGACGTACTCGAGGTATTCCGCGGGTAAATCGCCACATCCAACGATGAGATCGATATCCGCAAATTTATCTCCAATCTCGGAGCTGTTCACGAAGGGATTGGTTTGATCACTCAATCCGAGAAGCTTCATCCGCTTACCAGCTTCTCCCATAATTCTTCTGCAGCTTGTCCATGATTGCTTTTTCCAGATCAATCCCGGTTTCATTTGCCAACTGCAGCAAATACAAGGCTACATCAGCCAGTTCTGAGGCCAGGCTCTCCTGAGAGTGGGATTCCTCCCCCCATTGGAAATGTTCTAAAACTTCAGTCGATTCGATGACAAGCGAAAGAGCGAGATTTCGGGGGGTTTGAGGTTTCGGAGAATCCTTATCATACCAACCCATTTCGGTTACAAAGCGATG